>PMHC01000220.1 GCA_003156495.1 Acidobacteriaceae bacterium | reverse complement strand
TGAAGCTGACCTCGATGGCCGGTTGCAGGTAGCCGTCCAGAATCGCCGGCTCGACGGCCGCGTCGGTCAGGATGTAAACCAGCATGGTCGCGTGCGGAACGAGCTGCGGATGAATCATTCCCGAACCCTTGCAAAAGGCGGCGATGCGCGCTTGGCCGGCAGCGGTTTCAATCTGCGCGAAGGCGTTTTTTTCCACCGTGTCGGTGGTCATAATCGCCTGCGCGGCCGCGTGAAAGCGCGCCGGCTCGGCGCCGAGCGATGCCGCCATCGCCGGCAAAGCGGCAATGAGCTTTTCGGCCGGCAGCGGCACACCGATAATTCCGGTCGATGAGGGAAAGACCTCTTCGGCGCGGCAGTTGAAGATTTTCGCGGCGGCCCGGCAAGTGGCGTGCGCGGCCTGCAAACCCGCGTCGCCGGCGGCGCAGTTGGCGTTGCCCGCGTTGATAGCTACCGCGCGCACTCGTCCGCCGGTCGCGCGCAAATGTTCTTTGTCGATTGCAAGCGGAGAGGCCGTCACGCGATTGGAGGTGAAAACGGCGGCGGCACTGGCCGCTTCATCGGCCACGATCACGGCAAAATCCGGATGGCCGCTAGCTTTAAGCCCCGTCGTCGCCGCCGCAAAGCGGAATCCGCGCGGGATAAGTTCATCAGTAAAATCGCTCATGGGTCAATCCATTTAATCTAACAGGTGAGGCGAGAATGAACGAGACCAATTGGGCTGAGTTTTTGAATCTGCAAAATGTGGATGTGGCGCGCGGCGATCGCGAGGTTTTGCACGGCGTGAATCTCCGCATCGGCACCGGCGAACATGTGGCCATTCTCGGCCCCAACGGCTGCGGCAAATCCACGTTAATTCTGACGATGACCTGCCAGATCTATCCCATGGTGCGGCCGGGAATGAGTGTGCGCATCTTCGGCCGCGAGCGCTGGGATCTGACCGAGCTGCGCCGCCACTTCGGCGTGGTGGGCTCCAATTCGATGGGCGCGGAGTTGCCGGGCCGGCGCACAGCCGTCACCAGCGGACTCGACGCCGTCGTCGCGGGCTTCTTTTCGGCTTCGTCGCTGTGGTCCAATCTCGCCATCACGGAAGAGATGCGCACGCGAGCCTGGGAAGCACTCAAGCGCATGGAGGCAACGCATCTGGCCGATCAGTTCGTCGGCACCATGTCGGCCGGCGAACGGCGGCGGATCATGATCGCGCGCTCGCTCGTGCACCAACCCAAGCAACTGCTGCTCGACGAGCCGTCTAACGCGCTCGATCTGGCCGCGCAGCACGAGCTCCGCGAAACGCTGCGTGGACTGGCCGGCGAAGGCGTCGGCCTGGTCATGGTGACGCATCATCTGGGCGATATTCTTCCCGAGATCCGGCGCATCGTGCTAATGCGCGACGGCCGCATCGTCGGCGACGGCCCGCGCGAGGAACTGCTGACCGAAGCGCGGCTCAGCGATCTCTTCCAGACGCCCGTACATATCGGCCGTGATGCCGAGTGGCTGCACAGTTGGTAAAAGACCGCTAAATATCCCCCGGCTTCTCCCTTTGGCAATAGCTTAGGAAGTCGGGATGGATTGAAGCCGCCAAGTGGCATTTTGCAAACGGGCAGCGTTCGCAGAGCGCTATGTCAACTCAAATGCCAATTGGCCGGTTTACTTTTCAGGATACTGAACAGCTTCTGGCGCGGACGAGACGGCAGGCGAGTCCAGGTCATCGAACAGCCTTCTGGTTATCACCTGGAAATGATATCCCATGACCAATAGAGTCATGGCCACGCCAACGCAATGGCGATAGCGGGTTGCCACGGTCAGCAGAAACTTCCAGTAACTCCAGCGCTGCGGCCCGAAAACTCCTTGACGAACAATGGAGGTGACAAAGGCGCGCGCATTGCTCACGGTAATCCACTTCTGTCCGGAGCTCTGCTTCCCGTGCCGTGGCTGGATACGATTCAGGTAGATCTTGACACGCTCATAATAAGCGTCACAGGAGTAGATTCTTTTGAGCACCGAGCGGTACCCCTCAACAAGTTTGGCGGCATCCATGTGGGGCAGAAAATTCAGCTTGTCGTCCGTGTTGTTTCCGTCGCCCGCATCCAGAATCCGGCCCTCGTTCCACAGCCGCCGGAAGAGTTGAGTTCCGGGCATGGCCTGCAGCAGCCCAACCATGGCAACGGGAATTCCGCTCTTCTGAATGAAGCCGACCATACTGTCGAAGATATCGTCACGATCGGTATCGAAGCCGAGAATGAAGCCGCCCATAACCTGCATCCCATAGCTCTGAATCAGCGCTATGCTGTCAAGCATGCTGCGGCGCGTGTTTTGCAATTTGTTGCAGGCAACGAGGCCGGATTCGTCGGGCGTTTCGATGCCGAGAAAGACCGTGGTGAATCCAGCATCCTTCATCAACTGCATCAATTCCGAATCGTCGGCCAGGTTAAGTGAAGCCTCAGTGCTGAATGTAAAGTTAATCTTGTATTGGCTGCGCCATTCGATGATGGCCCTCAGTAGCTGCTTGGCGCGCACTTTGTTGCCGATAAAGTTATCGTCGACGATGAAGACAGCTTCTCGCCAGCCGGCCGCGCGTAACTGATCCAGTTCGGCGAGCACCTGGGTTATCGCCTTGGTACGCGGCTTTCTTCCGTAAATTTCAATGATGTCGCAGAACTCGCAGTTAAACGGGCAGCCGCGCGAGTATTGCACGGTCATGGTCGAGTAGCGATTCATCTTGATGAGGCTCAGATCGGGCAATGGACTAGTTTCCATCTCCGGTCTTTCTGTCGCCTGATAGACTGCTTTTGCCGTTCCCTGCTCTAATCCGCGAGCCAGATCGGCAATCAGGCTCTCCGCCTCGCCAATGACCACATGGTCTGCCTTGAGATCGGCCGGGGATAAGCTGCTGGCGATGGGGCCACCCACTACGGTGCGCAATCCGCGCGCATGGCACCGCTCCACGATGGCAACAAGCGACTCCCGATGGATGTGCATGCCGCTGATCATCGCCACATCGGCCCACGCCAGGTCCGCATCCTTCAGCCGCTCAACGTTGGTGTCTACGAGCCGCTTCTTCCAGGCGCCCGGCAACAAAGCGGCTATCGTCATCAGACCGAGCGGTGGCTGCGCCGCTCGTTTGCCGAGGAATTTGAGTGCGTGTTTGAAGCTCCAATAGGTATCTGGAAATTCCGGGTAGATCAGAAGAGCGTTCATCGGTCACCTCCGGGGAAGAAAAGCGGCCGTAGAGCTGAAGCGTAGGTTCCGGCGATCGATTCAATCCGTCAGGACCTAGCGCGGCTGCGCTTGAAATAGTGCATCGCTTCCTGAAAGCTATTATCCAACTATACAGCTTTTACAAACTGTATAAAAGGGATCACTTAATGGGCGGATATACCCATGGTTTTGGAAGAGTTGTCAATGCGCCAAGAATCATGAGCGTTATTGCCCAGAAATCATGAATCGGAGTTGATAGCGTGCAGGTAGATCAGTACAGGTACGCCATCTTGCGCCACAACAATCTCAAGGAAGTTGTGGATGTCTACCAATAGGCGTTTTTCTTGGCTAGCAGCCGTACCGACGCAGAACGGAACGCGGGGTTTATGAGCAATGTACATGGCGGCGTAACGCAGGAGAGGCTATGACAAATATCATCAGTTCGCGAACGGTGCAAATGGTTCGACTCGACCGGGCTTTGGAATATGCGGTGATCCAAGGTTGGGATGATCTGATGCCGGAATCGACCTCTGGATTGATTCATCTTGAATACCAAACCGGAGCTGACGGTTCGCTCGATTTTCTTACGATCTTGGCGTCCACCATTCGGGGGCACTGGAGCCTCATCTGTGAATTATGGATACGGCCTCTCTGGTCCCATGCTACTGGCTTGTCCTTTAGTAATGGCTATCACTCCGAGGCATTCGCATGCACATTAAAGTCGGTGATAGAACATGAGAGTTCGTTTACAAAGCTGCCTAACCCGCACGGATTAATTCAGATCTATCCGCCTACGCCGGAAAAGCGAAGTGAAGCAAAGAGTTGGAGAGCGGCGGCTTTCGACGATCAGGTAAGCTCACCGAAAAAGATGGACGTCGCAGCATAAGTGGAGTGCATCAGCCCGCATTACGCGGAGGCCAACGAGTGAACGCTGCATAGTCGAGCGGAAATCGTTTAGAGACTCTATCCAGACCGTGAATAAAACGAGACAGACTGCCGTCTGCTGTGGAAAAATTTATTCAGTCGTCCAGAAGGAGATCTCAAGATGGTTGAGCTCGATAAACCCGCGTTTGACGTCGCTGCCCTTCTGATCAAAACCGGCTTGGGGCGAAAGACCATCCAATTGGCGCCGAAGCAGCCATTCTTTTCTCAGGGAGACCCTGCGGATTCGGTTTTTTATCTTCAAAACGGTCGTGCAAGAATCACTGTAGTTTCAGCCATCGGCAAAGAAGCCACCATCACGCTTCTTACCGATGGCGATTTTGTCGGAGAAGAGGCGCTTGCGTCGGCCCCGAGCCTGCGCTTAGCCACGGCAACGGCCATCACCGCCTGTACAGCACTTAAGATCGGGCGGCAGGAGATGATCCGTACCATGCACGAGGAGCACGCCTTCTCTGACCTGTTTCTGAAATTCATGCTCGCTCGTAGTATGCGCGTTCAAGCAGATCTGATCGATCAACTTTTCAATTCCAGCGAGAAGCGCCTGGCGAGAATCCTTCTGCTGATGGCTCAATTTGGCCAGCCGGGCGAGACGGAGCCCTTGCTCCCCAAAATCTCCCAAGAAGTTTTGGCGGAAATGATCGGCACCACCCGCTCCCGCGTGAACTTCTTTATGAACCGCTTTCGCAAGCTAGGTTTTATCGATTACAACGGTCGCATCCGGGTTCACAAGTCTCTGCTGAATGTTGTTCTACACGACCAATTGCCGGAGAGCGATGCAGGGGAAAAACCTGCTTCTGAGATTTCAACGGAGCAGTTAGAAGCTGGCCTCTGATTAGTTCGTAATGTAAAGACATGTTCCGAATTGTTCCGAATTGACCAACATTACAACTCGCACGCTGGAATACTCGTTTTAGCAATCTTTTATGATGTGCTGGAAACGGTGAGGGATGCCAGAAGTGTCTGCGCACTTTCTCCAAAACTCCCGATAGGCCTGCCGATCGTGCGCTAAAAAAATTACCTTCACTTACTGCCACATCCCGATTCACTTCATCCTTTCCTGATCCGCAAACAACCCACCGGCAGCGGCTCTTCACCGCATTTCCACCGAGGCCGAGTCAACACTAAATACTGCCGTTCAGTATGACTGCTAAGTGGCGGCAAGTGAGTAAACGGAATGAATACTGTTGCGGTATCGAATATGTTTTTACGCGCGTACGCAGAACTCCCTACCGGCTTCATGCTGGAAACAGAAGAATTCCGCGAGGGATGGAATTTTGCGCCGACGGCCAACGCAGAACAGTTACGACAGAGGGCTCGGAGGCACGGATGGTCTCTTGTAAAAGTTATCAATGAAATACTGCGAAGCGGCGTGGGCGATACTTCACAGTTGGCGATTGCCAGTGCGGTCAAATTGGCGCTCCGTCACGTCACGAATCAATGTAACGCGGCAGAAGTAGGGTACATTGAGCTGACGCAGTATCCCTGGTTCTATTTTGCCAGGGTTCGAGTGTATCCCTACCTCATTCAGCAAGGTCTCGACCTACCCTCGTGCGATGATGCCGCTCCCCGGCAAAGGCAACGGGCGCTCCATGCACCGGATCTTAATTTCGGCTGCACCATGCCTCAACTCAAGCAGATGCTGGTTTTATCCAAAGGTTCAGAAACGAGGGTACAATGACCCTTCTGCAAATCACGTTGATTATGTTTGTTTTTTACCGTGCACTGCGCTTTCCGAAAGGTCCAGAGTTTGCCCGCGAACTCTCATGGTAGAAAATACTTTTCTGAGCCGACGGGCTTTGGTGGCTGACGCCTCGACGATCCATATTGAGCTCGCGCCTATTCTGCTCAGCACCGTGCGTGGTCTAAACCGCTCAGCTCTGAAAGTGTTGAAAGGTTAGCATTGGATTCGCATCTTTGAATCCACCGAGGGAAGTTATGAATAAGAACCGAGTAAATGGCGCGATCGATAAAGTAGTCGGCACGGCCAAGCGCAAGGCGGGCGAATGGACAGGTGATACGCCCCTTCAGGTCAAGGGCATCGTTCAACAGGTCAAGGGCGGGCTCGAAAACGCCTTGGGCAGGGCAAAAGATGTGATCGACGAGGCGAATATCAATGTCGATATCCACGTTGAAATTGAGCAGGATATTCAGCAACAGACCGGCAAAGCCCCCAAAGCAGTAACGCATCACACGCCTCCACTTTAATCAGCAATCTTCTTCGGAGATTTTTTTCGGATGGCTGTGCGTATCGGGCAAAAGCGATCTTGAAAAGAAGACCGGCCATTTCAAAATTCAATTCAGATTCATGGGAGCGCAGCGGACGCTTGCTCGCCATGACCTTCGTGTAGGCAGTGATCGCCCTATTCGGATGCAAATCCAGGCAAGATTAGGCGCTGGATCTAGCCGAGAACTGGATCAAGCCGAGAAGCAGGCCGCGGCAACCAGAATTATTGATATACCCGCGGAATCCATCCTCCATTTCAAGTTGGACGATGATCTGATCGTGCAGCCTGAGCCGTAACGTCAACATCGCCTAAAAGCATCCTGAAAGCATCTTGCAGATGCTTTCAGGATGCCGCATTTGTGCGTCTGGCTAGGTCCATGCCGTCTAGTCGATCACCGCAGAATCCCTTCTCTGAACGATCTGCAACGGGAAACCAAAGCCTGGAAGCGCAAGATGAACCGCAACCGCATCACCATCGGCGGGAAGTTCACGCACAGAAAAACAAACCTGAAGTACGGATACAAAAGGCAGCTTATGGCACGGTCAGTGTCGCTAGGGAGCGGTGTACGATTAAACTTTAAAAATAGGTGGCAAGGAGGCCTCCCATGAGCCCGTACATTCTGTCCATTATTTTAGGTGTCGTGGAAGGCCTGACCGAGTTTCTGCCGGTCAGTTCGACGGCTCACCTGCGCATCACCGAAGCCTTGATGAAGCTGCCGCTGGACAATGCCGGCTGCGCGGTCGGCAATCTGGCCTGCTTTCAGGACGTTGCCTACTGGGAGATGTATACCATCGTCATTCAGGTGGGCGCGATTCTGGCCCTCTGCCTGCTCTTTTTGGGGCGCATCGTGGATTTTCTCCGTACCTTTCCCACCGGCGAGGGCGGCAATCGCCATTGGTACAACCATCCACTTTCGCTGACCTTTTTCGCCTTTGTCTTCACCTCCGTTCCAGCGCTGTTGCTGCATAAGTGGACGGAGAAAAACCTTGGCAGCCTGACCGCCATCGCCATCGCGCTGCTGGCCGGCGGTGTCGTCATGTGGACCATCGACGTCTGGAGCCAGCGCTACGAGCCGAGTACCACCGACGTCGAAGACATGTCGCTGCCCCAGGCCATCTGGATCGGCCTCTGCCAGTCGCTTTCGGCCATCTTCCCCGGAACTTCGCGCTCGATGTCGACCATCGCCGCCGGCCAACTGGTCGGCCTCGACCGTCCCGCGGCCCTCGAGTTCAGCTTTCTGCTCTCGATTCCCACCATGATCGCCGCCACCGGCTGGGATCTGGTCAAGGAAATCCATCCCCGCCACGCCGAAGCCGCCTCGGCCGCCGTCGCCCACGTGGTCATGAATCCCGAGCGCTGGATGGTTCTCCTTATCGGTACAGCAGTCTCCTTCGTCGTCGCCCTGGGCGTCGTCGAGTGGTTCCTGATGTGGGTTCGCAAACACGGTTTCACCATCTTCGCCATTTATCGCATTTTGCTGGGTGGCGCGCTGCTCATTTGGGGCGCCAAGCTCATCGGTGCGTAGATCGGCGTTTCATCTGGCGCGCGAAGGCGGTTCGCGCTTTTTGTTACACATCTTGATGTGCGAGCGGCTACACCTTGGAGTGTGTAGCCGCTGCTTCGCTTTTCTGCGTAGGCAGGAAAGCGCGCTGTAGGCGTTTCCGTGTTGCCGGGGCAGGTTCCCCACCCCCGCTTTTCTTCCGCGCGCTTCGGCGATCCTCCGATAATAGAAGTTGCTCTGGGATGTTGGTCTCTCCCTCGGTCCGTTTGTACCTCCGTTCGTATCGGCCGGGGAGCGCACCGCCCTTATCATGAAGCCGATTCGCATCGTTCTCGCGCCCACGCGCAGCCGCCCCCTGAACATCTTTCTCGGGATGACGTTGGCGCTGGTCTCGCTGCTTCTTCTTCTCTCGCTTGTCTCCTACCACGCCTCCGATCCTTCGCTCAATTCGGCCACGGATTCGTCCGTCGTCCGCAACTGGATCGGGCCGGTCGGCGCTTACGCGAGCGACCTGCTACTGCAAGCGCTTGGCCTGGCCGCGTTTCTCATTCCGCTTTGGCTGGGCAGCCTCGGCTGGACCTGGATGCGCTCCCGCCCGAGCGGTTCGCCCGTTCTGCGCTGGATCGGCTCACTACTGGCTTTAACTTTTGTGCCCGCCGTTTTGGGCCTCATGCCCTGGCATTGGCGCTGGCTTCATGTGATGCCCATCGAGGGCGTCGCCGGCCGTCTGGCCGCCAATCAACTGGTGATCTACCTCAACCTGCAGGGCGCCTGGGTGGTGGCCGCCGTGCTGGCCGCTGGCGGACTCTACTTCGCCTCTCCCATCAGTTTTGCGGAGATTCGCGAAAACCTCGCCGCACGCTGGGAGAGCTACAGCTACTGGCGCGAACGCCGCCGCGCCGAGCGCGAGGAATTGCGCGACGAGCAGCTCATCAACCGCGACGAAGACTCCGCCACACCCGCCGGCCAGCCGCCGCGCTTTTCGCAATTTGCCGGCCCCGGCTTCGAACCCGAGCCGCCCGTTGGCCGCTCCAACCGTCTGCTAGCCTTCTTCGGCCTCAAGCGCGCGCAGCGTAAAACGCCACTCGACGAAATTCCCGCCTACCGGCGCACCGATCAACTCATTGACGATCAGCTTCCGGATGATCGACTCCCGGACGATCGGGCCGAAGACGAAATTCCCATCACCTCTCGCACACCCAGCATTTGGGAGCGCAGCGTAGCCGCCACCGCCGCTCCAGCCGCCGCTTCGGTCGCTGCCACTGCTGCCACTGCATCTGTCGCCGCCGCTCGCCCGGCCTCCGCGCCGCAACCTGTCGCCCCGGCCGCTCCGCCGCGCTCGCCCGAAATCGCCATCAGCAACCGTCCCGCGCCCGTGCCTCCGCCGCCGGCCGTTGTCGCTCCCAAAGCCGCCTCCGGCGGCTTCAAGCTGCCCCCCACCTCGCTGCTCATCGCCAGCGAAGGTCCGCAAGATGTGCGCAAAGACGAGCTGCGCGAAGACGCTCGCATCCTGGTTGAAAAATGCGCCGAGTTCGACGTTCGCGGACAGGTCGTGCAGATCAACCCCGGCCCGCTCGTCACCACCTTCGAGTTCAAGCCAGAGGCCGGCATCAAATACTCGCGCGTTACCAGCCTGGCCGAGGATCTCTGCCTGGCCATGCGCGCCGAAAGCATTCTTATCGAGCGCATCCCCGGCAAAAGCACCGTGGGCATTCAGGTTCCCAACCGCGTGCGAGAAACCATCCACGTCCGCGAGCTGCTCGAGAGCGAAAGCTTTCAGAAGGCCAAGTCGCGACTCACTCTGGCGCTGGGCAAAGACATCAACGGCTATCGCGTCGTCACCACCGATCTGGCCTCACTGCCTCACGTGCTGATCGCCGGCTCTACCGGCTCGGGCAAATCGGTTTCGATCAACGCCATGATCATGAGCCTGCTCTACCGCACCACCCCCGATCAGGTCCGGCTCATCCTGGTCGATCCCAAGCGCGTCGAGCTGGGCATGTACGAGGGCATTCCTCATCTCTTCACGCCCATCATCACCGAGCCCAAGCTGGCCGCCAACGCTCTGCGCAACGCCGTGCGCGAAATGGAGCGCCGGCTGAAGCTGCTAGCCTCACGCAGCGTGCGCAACCTGGAGCAGTATAACCGGCGCTTTGAGAACGCCACCGGCTCGCTCTTCGACGACGGAGAAGAGGACGAGGGCCCGCTGCCCTACATCGTCATCATCATCGACGAGCTCGCTGACCTGATGATGCTCGACCGCGNNACCGCGCCAACGTTGAAGAATCGATCACCCGGCTGGCGCAGATGGCCCGCGCCGTCGGCATTCACCTGATTCTGGCCACGCAGCGGCCTTCAGTCGATGTCATCACCGGCCTCATCAAGGCCAACATTCCTACACGCATCAGCTTCCGGCTGGCCACCAAGGTTGACTCGCGCACTATTCTCGACACCAACGGCGCAGAATCGCTGCTGGGCCGCGGCGACATGCTCTTTTTGCCTCCGGGCACCAGCCGCCTCACCCGCCTGCACGCCCCTCTGGTTACCGAGCAGGAGATTTCCGCCGTCGTCGCCTTCTGGAAGGCGCAGGGCGAGGCCGAATACGTTCACAGCTTCCTCGAATCGCCCGCCGAAGATCCGGCTTCCGACGATGGTGCCGCAAGCGAGGCAGGCGACGACGATCCGCTCTTCGACGATGCCGTGCGCCTGATCTTCGAGTTTGGTAAGGCTTCTACTTCGCTTTTGCAGCGCCGGCTGCGCATCGGCTACGGCCGCGCCGCCCACTTGATCGACATGATGGAGCGCGATGGCCTGGTCGGTCCGGCCGACGGTTCCCGCCCCCGCGAACTGCTCAAATCCCCCGCTTGGTACCACGAAGCGATGGCCGCCAACGACTAAGGTCCGGGCTTGTATTTTGTGCGGTGAATGCCGGGATACCCCCGGTCTCGATTTTGAAACCGGGGATATAAGTCCGATCAAGGAAGCGAATAAGTCGATAGTCCACGCTACTTATCCGTCATTAACTCGCTCAACCGCGATGTTAGCTCCGGCGACGCGCTGTTATTCCACGCCGCATTCAGCACGCCGTATGTCTCAGCTTGGCCGAAGTGACGACCGCTTCCTGTCGATTGTGTCCCATTAATCGACCAATACGCCCAATCGAGTTTGTATTGCTGAATATATGTTGTCAAAAATCCAAACCAGCAGCCGTCGTCGCCCGACTTGCTGCTCGCAATGCAGCCGTCGGCAGTGTTACAGGTGCCAAATTCACCCACCCAAACAGGCTGAGGATTGCTGCCGGTTACCAGATAGCCCCACCGCGGCGTAATCCTGCTCGTGTAATCAGAGTATCCGGATAAGTGGGAATAGTCATAGCCGTAATCGTGCGCTTCGTATACCAGGCGATGAGCAATCTTCAGATGTACCGGCAGGCGCGAAACTCCCGATAGATCCAGCGCATAGTTCACGCCTTCGACAAAAATCAGTAACTTCGAATCAACGCTCAGCACCGCATTGCCGCCGCGCACCGCCGCCGCTTCCCAATCGGTCGATGCGCTCCCGCCCCAGGTTGCGGTGGTTCTCGGCTCGTTTCTTAAATCGGCGCCAATGACCCATGGATTGTTTTTGTATCGGACCGCGATGCTCTTCCAGTCGCGAATCCAGCTCGATTCTGGATAATCGCCGTTGTACCAAAGCTGGTTGTTGTCCTTGTCGTTGCAGCACCACTCCGCATTGCTGTTATGGTTATCGAGAATCACCATCATGCCGGCGCGGCTCAGTTCAGCAATAACTTGGTCCAAAATCGTTAATGCCCTTTTGCCCTGCAGCGCTGGGTTTGCGGCGAGCGCGGCATTGCTCACCACGGGATTCTTTTCATAAAGCTCATTTGACCAAGGCAGACGCACGGCATTGAAGCCCAGGTTCTTCATCTTCTGTACGATGCTCGATAACGTGGCTGTCTGCAGGCCGCCGACAACATAGTCGGCCGATTCCGCTCCATACCAATTCGCCGCCTTCAGGCGCACTCGATGGTTATTTGCGTCGACAATATATGGGCCGGAAGTATGAAGCGGGAACGATATATCCGCGGCAAAAGCATTTGTGCAATAAATACAGATGGCGAGCATTGCAGCAGCCCCATAGAGCCATTTGCAATGCTTTAAAAAAGCAGAAAAATCATTCGTCACAATAGGTGTCCTTTCTTTTTCGTACTACAGCCGCTCAAATTCATTTTACGGTTGATTGCATCCAGTAGAGACATTACCTCCATCATACGTATATCGGGAACATTATTTAATCCAGTATGATGAGCGGCACGGCGGGTAACCTGACCTGCCCGATGTTTTGTACCAGCGAGATTGTCTGTGTAGCGCGGCCAAGAAGCAGACCTTTTCGATGAGCAATTGTGACCTTCATCATTTAACTGGTCTATTCAATACTCGCTATGAAAGGCAAGAACATTTGCCTGGATCTGCAAGGGATGTCCATGCTTGTTGCCGGGCATCGTGGTGGAATCCGCTGCTCTTGAGCTGGATGTTCCGTCGCCATTCGCGCGCGGTAAACCAGTAGAAAACTTTCTGGCGAAGACGCGCAAATGTATGAGCAATACGCGACAGATATGCGAGTGTGCAAATGAAATGCTGGTCTTGCGCATGACCTGGAGCATCCATGATCACGTGAACACAATGAATCGATGCTATCGATACCTATCCTTTGCTTATTGCAGGGGCTGTGCGACCGTGTCTTAGCCGCCAATCAAATCCAAGACCGACGCGGAATAGCGCTGCGGTCGTCAGTATAACGATCAAATGAGAGCAAGAAAAACAT
Source organism: Acidobacteriaceae bacterium (assembly GCA_003156495.1). Taxonomy (GTDB): domain Bacteria; phylum Acidobacteriota; class Terriglobia; order Terriglobales; family Acidobacteriaceae; genus Telmatobacter. The sequence goes on along the minus strand of PMHC01000220.1, from coordinate 6,040 downwards.
GACAGAATCCATACCATCGCTAACTGAAAGCAGCGCGTGGAAGGCCCTTGAAGCCCATGCTGCGACAAACCGCGCGCTCCATCTCAGAGACCTCTTCGCTCAGGATCCAACACGGGGAGAACGTCTTAAAGTTGAGGCGGCCGGCGTTTATCTTGATTATTCAAAAAACCGCATTACTGAAGAGACCGTAAAGTTGCTCTTGCAACTTGCCGAAGAGTCTGGCTTGCGCTCACGCATCGACGCCATGTTTCGAGGCGAAAAGATCAACGTCACCGAGAAGCGGGCAGTTCTGCATGTAGCCTTGCGCGCTCCAATAGGAGACAAGATTCTCGTAGATGGAGTGGATGTTGTGCCGCTGGTACACGGCGTTCTTGACAAGATGGCCGTCTTCGCCAACAGCGTGCGTAGCGGAGAGTGGAAGGGCTACACCGGAAAACCAATCCGCAATGTCATCAACATCGGTATTGGCGGTTCCGATCTTGGCCCAGTTATGGCGTATGAAGCTCTGCGCCACTATTCCCAGCGCGATCTGACTTTCCGGTTTGTTTCGAATGTTGACGGCACGGATATTGCCGAAGCGACGCGCGATCTGGATGCCGAGGAAACGCTCTTCATCATCTCATCAAAGACCTTCACAACTCTTGAGACGATGACCAACGCACATACGGCTCGCGCCTGGGCGCTTGAAACGCTAAAGCACTCCGGCGCCATTGCAAAACATTTTGTCGCTGTTTCGACCAATGCCGAAGAGGTCGAACACTTCGGCATCGACACGGCCAACATGTTTGGCTTTTGGGACTGGGTCGGTGGACGATATTCGATGGATTCGGCAATTGGGCTCTCCACCATGATCGCGATTGGCCCAGACAATTTCCGTAGGCTGCTCAGTGGTTTTCACGAGATGGACGCGCATTTTCGCAACGCGCCTTTTGAGCGGAATCTTCCTGTTCTCTTAGGTCTCCTGGCAATTTACAACAACAATTTTCTCGGCGCGCAAAGCGTTGCAGTTTTGCCTTATGAACAATACCTGAAGCGCTTCCCGGCCTATCTTCAGCAGCTAACGATGGAAAGCAACGGCAAACACGTAACCCTGGATGGAACGGGAGTCGAATACCAGACTGGGCCGATCTATTGGGGAGAGCCAGGCACTAACGGTCAACACTCTTTCTACCAACTTATCCACCAGGGAACCAGGCTCGTCCCCTGCGACTTTATTGCGTTTGCCCAGCCACTGAATTCGATCGGCCGGCATCACGACATTCTTATCGCCAATGTATTTGCGCAGGCTGAAGCATTGGCTTTTGGCAAGACCACGCAGGAAGTCGAAGCGGACGGTACGCCACCATGGCTCGCGCCTCATCGCATCTTCGACGGTAATCGGCCGTCCAACACGATTCTGCTCGATCGGTTAACTCCGGCTACGCTGGGCAAGCTCGTTGCCCTCTACGAGCACAGCGTCTTTACCCAAGGCGCCATCTGGAAGATCGACTCCTTCGATCAGTGGGGCGTGGAACTGGGGAAGGTGCTGGCTCAGCGCATTGTTCCCGAACTCGAGTCCTCAAAAGAAGAGAATCTCAAGCACGATAGCTCGACCAATGCTTTGATCAGACAGTACCGCAGCATTCAGAAGGAAGGTGCAAAATGAATGCGACTGCAGTCAATATCACCGCCAAGTCTCCAGCCGCAAGCCAGAGATACGTATATATTGCCGCAATCTTTGCGGCCATCGGTGGCTTGCTGTTTGGATACGACACTGGAGTGATCTCCGGCGCGCTCATTTTCATCAAGCGGAGTTTTGGACTGTCTATCTTCCAGCAGGAGCTTGCTGTAAGTTCGGTTCTGGTCGGCGCCGCTGTCCTGGCTATCACGGGGGGCAGCCTGTCGGATCGATTCGGACGCAGGAAGATGTTGCTCATTACTTCGGTCGTTTTCATTGCGGGTGCATTGGTGTGCGCCGCGGCAGGGTCAATACAGATACTTATTCTCGGACGAGTTATTGTGGGAATGGGAATCGGCCTTGCAAGTTCTGTCGTCCCTCTTTACATCTCCGAGATCTCTCCTGCCAACGCGCGCGGTTGGCAGGTATCGCTCTTTCAATTGGCAATTACAGTGGGAATCCTGGCTGCATATCTTGCGGACTATGCGTTCACGCCTTCGGCTGCGTGGAGATGGATGCTGGGTCTCGCCGTGATTCCGGGTGCGCTGCTTGGCGCGGGCATGCTCTCCTTGCCTGAAACCCCTCGCTTCCTTGCCCGCCATAACCACTTCGATCTCGCTCGCTCTGTGTTGGTCAAGATTCGCGGCACACAGGATGTTGAAAAGGAATTTCAGGAGATCAAGGTCGCGTCGCAAAAATCGGCACTGCGCGGACACGTCTCCGACTTGCTGCTGCCCGCACTTCGGCCAGCCCTGATGATTGGTATAGGTCTTGCAGTATTCCAGCAGGTCACGGGTATTAACACCATCATTTATTACGCGCCCTACATCATTCGCACCGCGGGAATCTCCTCGATTCAAGGTTCGATTCTTGCCACGGCCGGCATCGGCACTGTGAATGTTGTGATGACGCTGATTTCCATGTGGCTAATCGATCGCGTTGGAAGACGGCCTTTGCTGCTGACAGGTATAGCCGGAATGATCGTCAGCCTCGGCGCGCTTGGCTTTATCTTTCATCTATCGAGAGGGGGAGAGTTAGCCGGACTTGCCGTGGTCATTCTTATGTTCTATGTCGCTTCGTTCGCCATCAGTTTGGGACCGATCTTCTGGTTGCTCATCGCCGAGATCTATCCGCTGAAGATTCGCGGTTTGGCGGCAGGAATCGCAGCCGGAACGAACTGGCTTGCCAACTTTGCGGTTTCGCTCACTTTTCTGTCGCTGCTGAAACTGCTTGGACCGAGCCTGACCTTCTGGCTCTATGGCGTGCTAGCGATCGGTTCGTGGCTCTTCTCCTATTATCTTGTGCCGGAAACGAAGGGACGCTCCTTGGAGGAGATCGAAACAGTCTTGCATAAAGGGCTACGTGGAAGTCAGCTCAGCTCGCCTAGTGCGTAAGGCCATTGGCCTGTTCGCATCGATGCCATCGACGCAATACGCCAGACCGATCGATCCGGTTCTGGGGAGAATCGCAATGAGAACGCCGTCGCTGTTGTTACTTGTTGCATTTAGCTTCACGGCTGCCAGCCAGAACAGAAATGTCGATTCCGGTTCCGCCCAGCAGAACCCGCGGAGCGTGCCCACTGCAACGTATACAAGCCTGGCGCAGTACCCCGACGATCTTCGTCAGGAACTCGATCGCGATGCAGTTGCTTTGTCCAGAATACCGGCAGACCCAGTTCTTACGACTGATCCGTTTGGGATATTCTTTGATCCGTTTGAAAAACTTACTGACTGGATTAATACATCGGCCCGGCTCAAGATCGGCGAAACCTATACGTTCTTGAGTCAATATGCGACAGTTACGCCAGACGGCGTGCGGCACGATCAAACCAGCGGACGGGGCGATTTCACGGCTGCCTGGAAGCTTTATGACCATGCAAGCACGGCCGGGACCATCAGCCTTCTGGTGAGATCGGGAACGAACATCGGTATTAGTCAGCAGTTTAATCTCAGCCAAAGTCTCGGCTCTGGACTTACCCTCAATTGTCTACAAGGTGGGGGACCGCAAGAACCAATTATGGTGAACATCCTTTACTGGCGTCAGGATCTGTTCAACAAAAGGCTGTCGCTTTACATCGGCAAAATCCATCCGAACGAGTACATCAGCCTGAGCATGTTCAACAACGATGAGCGCGCCCAGTTTCTGAATGGTGGAAGCGATGGCAATCTGACATTCGCTTCGGATGGAGCATACGCGGGTGGAGCGGCGGTTGAATACCAGACGACGCGGAATTTTTACTTTCATGCGCTCGCTATCGATACGAAAGGTTCACCGCAAGGAAATCTTAAAACACTGGCTGACCGAAAATACATGGAATCGATTGAGGCTGGTTGGCTATCGGGCTCCCCTGGCAAAAAGTTCAGGAACTATCGCGTTGACTTTTGGCGCGACGACACGGCTACTCTCGGCAGCGGCTTGGGCGGGGGCATCGGCTTCGAGCATGAATTGCGCAGTGGCTGGGCACCTTTTGGGAGGTTGGGCTTTGCGTCGAAGACGGGAACCTCGATCAAGCAAGTAGAAGAGCTTGGTCTTGCGCAAATGAAGCCTTTTGGAAGACGCGGGGATATGTTCGGCATTTCTCTCATTCACTCCGAGCCGGGGCTTGGCGCCAAACATCACGAAAGCGTAATGGAAACTTTTTACCGGCTTCGATTGACGAAGAGTGTTGACCTTGGACCGGACCTCGAAGTATCAAACCATCCCACCTATGCAGGCAAAACCTATACCACCGCGCTGCTCGGGATAAGAGCGCGCGTCATGTTTTAAATTGCATAACTCTAAAAACGCGAAAACAGGTTCGGGCAAAAGGAGTATGTATGACACCGAAGAAAAAGTGTGAAAACCCAGGCTGTAACTGTCAACCAGCCATAGGCAAAAAGCATTGCAGCGCCGCATGCGCGGATGCAAAGAAAACGCCCAAGACGCCATGCCAATGCAAACACCCTGAGTGTAGTGATATTGGCCTCAAGATGTAGAGAAACTTGACTTATAACTCAACAATAAGTCTCGAATTATCGTGCGATCTTCACCCTATTCAACATAGAAAGGTACAACACGTCATGGCGTCATCTGCAACACTAGCTACTACAATCGCTTCGCCTGCATTGGACGAGCTATGCATCAACACGATCCGCTTTCTGGCGGTAGATATGGTGCAAAAGGCCAACTCGGGTCACCCTGGGTTGCCAATGGGGTCGGCAGCGATGGCATATGCTCTTTGGGACAGATCGCTCAAGTTCAATCCACGCGATCCCCACTGGCCAGACCGCGACCGCTTCATTTTGTCGGCAGGCCACGGATGCGCGCTGCTCTACGCGCTGCTTCACCTTACGGGCTTCGATTTGCCGCTTGACGAACTCAAGATGTTTCGCCAGTGGGGCAGCAGCACGCCGGGCCATCCAGAGTATGGAAAAACTCCTGGCGTCGAGGCGACCACAGGGCCTTTGGGCCAGGGGCTTGCGAACGGCGTGGGCATGGCCATTGCCGAGGTTGCACTGGGGGCGCGTTTCAACCGCCCGGGGCACCAGATCGTGGACCACTTCACCTACGTACTTGTCAGCGATGGCGATCTCGAGGAAGGAATCTCATCGGAGGCGGGATCGATCGCGGGTCACCAGCATCTTGGAAAACTGATCGTCCTATATGCAGACAATCACATCACGATCGAGGGCAGCACTGAGCTGACATTTACCGAAGATCGTATGGCGCGCTTTGCCGCCTTCGGCTGGCAGGTGCAGCGAGTGGAACAGAGTAACGACGTCGAGGCCGTGGCGCTCGCACTGAAGAACGCACGGGAAGAAAAGGACCGTCCGTCGTTAATTGCCGTGCGCACGCACATTGGTTTTGGCAGCCCGCACAAACAAGACACCACCGCGGCTCACGGCGAAGCGCTTGGCGTAGAAGAGGTGCGCCTCACCAAAGAGGCGATGGGCTGGCCGGTTTCGCCTTCCTTTTATATTCCCGAGGAGGCGCTGGATCACTTTCGAGGAGCAGTGACTCGAGGAAGCGCGGCGCAGATGGAATGGAAGTCGCGCTTCAAAACCTTTGCTCAAGAATATCCTGAACTTGCATCTGAGTTTCAGCGAGTGATTGACAGACATCTGCCTGCGGATTGGGAGGCCGACCTGCCGGAGTTTACTTCGGCGGATGGACCGATGGCCACCCGCGTCGCTTCAGGAAAAGTGATCGAGATACTCGGCTCTCATCTGCCGGAGATGATGGGAGGATCGGCTGATCTTGCTCCCAGCACCCATACAAACATAGACGGAGCAGGCAACTTTGAACCGGATGATGGGGCGGGACGCAACATGCACTTCGGCATTCGCGAGAATGCAATGGGCGCCATCTTGAACGGGATGGCGTTGCACAGCGGCTTGATTCCAT
>PMHC01000182.1:193-5852 GCA_003156495.1 Acidobacteriaceae bacterium | reverse complement strand
CACCAGCGACCGCGACTTTGCGCTTGAATTCGCGCAGGCAGCCGCCACACTCGGCCTGCACATTTCCCGCTTCGCCGAAGAAATTACGCTGCACGCCACCAGTGAATTCGGCTTCATCGAGCTGCCCGAAAGTTTTTCCACAGGTTCGAGCGCCATGNNAGGAGACGCAGGAGCCGGTCTTCGCCGTGGCGGATACATTGGACGGAATTTTGCGGATTTTACCGAAATTTACGCGCGCGCTTCGCTTTCGCGGCGAGCGGATGCGAGCGGCTGCGCAGTCAGGCTATTTGAACGCGATGGCCGCGGCCACTTATCTGGTGCACAAGGGCCTGCCCTTTCGCACGGCGCATGCCGTCATCGGCCACGCAGTTCGGTTCGCCATCGAAAAAGGTGTAGAGCTAAACGGTCTGTCGCTCGACGAATTGCATCAGTTCGGTAAAGAATTCGATGAAGATTTTTATGCGGCGGTTTCTCTTGAAGCAACCCTCGATTGCCACGACGTAGTCGGTGGAACCGCGCGCGCGCGGGTGCAACAGGCGCTCAACACCACTACGGAACGAATTGCAGCGCTGGCTAAACCCCGCGCAGGGGAGGCTGTTCATGCTGGTGCGTAAATCCCTGCTGCAAGACGCCTCCAACGTCTACGATCTGGTCAACTCGCTCTCCGGCGACGGAACGCTGCTGAAGCGGCAATTCGCCGAAATCTGTGAGAACATTCGCGACTTCACGATCGCCGAGTCCGACAGTGGAGTGTTTCTGGGTTGCGGCGCGCTGCATCTGTACGGGCCGCATCTATGCGAAGTGCGCTCAATCGTCATGAAGCCCGAGGCCAAAGGCCAGGGCGCGGGTGGGCGGATTCTGAAGGCGCTGATCGAAGAGGCGGAAATGCACGGCATTCACTCCGTCTGCCTGTTCACGCGCATTCCCGATTTCTTTTTCAAATACGGCTTCCGCACCGTGGACGACAAAGCCGAGCTGCCTGACAAAATATTTAAAGACTGCCAGAACTGCCGGCGTCTGCACCGCTGCGACGAAGTGGCNNAAGTGGCGATGGTGCGCGGACGGATTCCTCGTGTCTCGATTCTTGGAGACCGCCAAGAGGCTTTGGAGCTTGTTCACTTCTCGGGATAACATGCGTCGAATGGAAAGTGGCGTTTTCCCCGCGCCACAAACGAAAAGACAAAATGACAAATCAATATCGCAAGCCAATCGGCTGGCTGGGTAGTTGGACGCTGCGGAAGATGAACAAACACCATTCGCAGCTTACCGATTGGGGCTTCTCTCATCTATCGATTCCGCGCGGCGGAGCCATTCTCGACATTGGCTGCGGCGGCGGAAGAACCGTTGCCAAGCTGGCGATTGTCTCGGGTACGGGATTGGTATACGGCCTCGACCACTCCGAAGAAAGCGTCCGCGTGGCGTCGAAGACCAATTCAGATCTGATCCGGACAGGACGCGTCGAAATCCTCCAAGGCTCGGTCTCGCAGCTTCCCTACGAAGACAATTCATTCGACCTCGTCACGGCCGTTGAAACGCATTTCTTCTGGCCCGATCTTCCCTCCGACGTGCGCGAGGTGTGGCGCGTGGTCAAGCCGGGAGGCTCGTTCGCCATCATTGCCGAAGCCTACAAAGACGCGAAATCGAAAATCGCTAGGAAATACGCACCCAAACTCGGCATGACGATGTTGACGCCCGACGAGCATCGGGAACTGCTGCTCAATGCCGGCTTCGCGGAGGCGCAAATATCCACCGACACGCAGAAGTTCTGGATTTGCGCGGTTGGCCGGAAGACTCGGCGGAAGTCGTAAATCTTGCCGCGGCGACACGNNACGGTTGTGCATGCAGCCGCCGGAAAGCGCAACCTGCCCAATCCCCGTAGCGGCTCGCGCTCGAACCGCAGCGCCAACAAAGGCGGCGGCAACGCCGGAGTGAAAGCGCGCGGCAATACGCGAACGCTCAACGCCAGCACGCAAATCTTTAAGCAACTCGCGCCACAGCGGAGCGGCCGAAATCTGCAGCGGCTCGCGCGCGGTCCAATTTCCACCAATCAATTCCAACGCATAGCCGGAATCGAGATCGTCGGGCTCGTCAATAGCCAGACCTTCAAGCTCGATGGCAGCCTGCGCCTCGTAATCAACCTTGTTGCGACCGAGAACGACCGCGGCCACCGCGTCGAATAAACGGCCGCAACTGGAGGTGAGCGGAGAGTTCACCTTGCGATCGATCATGCGGCGAAGCAGTTGCGACTCCTTGGGCTTCACACCCAACCGAGAAAGTATCTCCGGCGATTCGATGTCGAGGCCAGCGGCAGCCATGCAGCCCAAGGCCATGCGCCACGGCTCGCGAATCGCTTTCTCGCCGCCGGGCATCGGCACAGGCGCAAGATGCGCGAAGCGCTCGAAGCCGTCGAGACGGGCAATCAGCACTTCCCCGCCCCACACCGTGCCGTCGGTTCCGTAGCCGGTGCCGTCGAGCGAAAGTCCAATCGCTTCTTCCGTCAATTCGTTTTCCGCCATGCAAGCGGCGATATGCGCATGATGATGTTGCACGCCGATCAATGGCAAACCGCGCTCGGCGGCCCACTCTTTGGCCCACTGCGTGGAAAGATATCCGGGATGTAGATCGTGAGCGACAACGCTCGGCTCGATCTCGAAAGTGCGCATCAGATGAACCAGCGACTCGCGAAAGAAATCCAAACCCGTGAGATTTTCAAGATCGCCCAGGTGCTGGCTTTGATAAGCCAGGCGTCCACGCGCCAAAGTGAATACGCTTTTCATCTGGCCGCCAACAGCCAGCAGCGGCGGCGCACCGAATTTCGCAAAACTAGGCGGTATAGGCACCGAAAGCGGCACAAACCCGCGCGCGCGACGAACCAGTTGCGACGCGCCATCAACAACGGTAACAACCGAATCGTCGCAGCGCTGCAAAATCTCGCGGTCGTGCATCAAAAACGCATCGGCGATTTGCTTGAGCCGCGCCAGCGCTTCCTCGTTGTCAATGGCGATCGGCTCCTCGCTCAAATTGGCACTGGTCATCACCAGCGCACGCACGCGCCTGTCGACAAAGAGCAAATGCTGTAGCGGAGCATACGGGAGAAAAGCGCCAAGCCAGGGAATCCCCGGAGCGACCGCCCCGGCAATACAACTGCCCGCGCGCTTGCGCGCCAAAACAATGGGGCGCGGAATCGAGCAGAGCAATTCCTCTTCCTGCGCAGTAAGTTCGCAAACCGTCCGCGCCGCATCAAGGTCGCGCACCATAACGGCCAGCGGTTTGCCGAAGCGATGTTTGCGCTCACGCAAGCGTTGAACAGCCGCCTGATTCGTAGCGTCCACTGCAAGATGAAAACCGCCGATGCCTTTGATCGCGAGAATCTGGCCCGCGAGAAGAAGGTCAATCGCGGCGGCGACAGAATCGGCCGAAGAGATTGGCGAGCCGTCGGCGCGAACCAGCCAGAGCCGCGGTCCACAAACGGGGCAGGCGTTTGGTTGAGCGTGAAAACGACGATTGGCCGGATCGTCGTATTCCGCCTGGCAGGCCGGACACATTTTAAAGCGCGCCATCGAAGTCTGCGGACGGTCATAGGGAATGCGCCGCGTAATGGTGAAGCGTGGGCCGCAGTTGGTGCAGTTCAAGAATGGATAGCGATAGCGGCGATCATGCGGATCGAGCAGTTCGCGCAGGCAGTCGGAGCAGGTAGCGGCGTCGGCGGGAATTCCCGTTGCGACCTGACCGGCGGCCTCGCTGGCGACAATGCGAAATCCCCGCTCGCCGGTAGCAGGCGATTCATCGGCATCGACCGCGTCGATCCGCGCCAGCGCCGGAGCCTCCGCCAACAGGCGCCGCCGAAAAGCCGCCAGCGACGCGGGCGCGCCTTCAATTTCGATCGTGACGCCCCCAGTATCATTGCCGATAAAGCCGGCCAGCTTTTCTTCCTGCGCCAGACGATAGACGAAAGGGCGGAAACCCACGCCCTGCACGACGCCACGAACAGCCAGCCGCTCGCGTCTAAGCGTTAATGCGTTCGTTGAGCTCTGCGATGTATCAGGCATTGGGGATTGATCTTATCCAGTAGATCAGCATAGCGCATCAAGCCACGCCAAGAAGGCGCTCATGGACGGATAATTTGGAATAGAGGCAGAAGCGATGCGTTTCCGGCAGTGGCGAACGGCAGTGGTTTTAATAGCGCTTGGCGCGGGCGTGGGCAGCATCGAAGCGCAAAAGAATGGCGCCAGGGCAGCGCGCGAGCTAGACGAAGCGTCGGTCATCCGGATGGTGGATTCAACCGTCGCGGCGCGCGTTGAAAATGTGCTGGGATTTACCGGCATCGAACACTACGCCGTCTATCGCGGCGACGACGAAAAGCATCCGGCGACGGAGATGACAGTGCGCGAGACCTACAAAAAAGGCGTGGGCAAAACTTTCGAGATCCTGGCCGAAAGCGGCTCGGATATGATTCTGCGCTTCGGTCTGCATCCCCTGCTGGATAACGACAAAACGCTCAACCAGCCGGGCAATGTCGAACACTCCTGGTTCACCTCGGCCAACTACGCGATGAAGCTGAAGCCCGGCGGCGTGCAAAAGATCAACGGACACGATTGCTACGCGCTAGAGATCGCGCCGCGGCAAAAAGCGCCGCACATGATCGAAGGCACGCTGTGGGTGGATGCGCAAAACGGCTCTGTAACGCGTGTCGCAGGCGTAGCTTCGAAGAGCCCTTCGCCGCTTGCGGGAACCACGAAAATGATGCGCGATTACGCCCAGATCAACGGCTTCTCCATGGCAACGCACGCACGCGCGGAATCGAACAGCCTATTTGTAGGGCGCACGGTGGTGACCATCGATTACCGCGACTATCATCTGCAAATTCGCTAGGCAATAACGTCCGCATTTTGCATAGGTCAGTCCTCTGGCGCTAGCAGATACTTAGACTCCACCAACTCCCGCGCAAGCGTGCAAGCCGCAAGCCGTGGTCTTCCACGCAAAATCCGCATAAAACAAGGGTTATTTGTGCTCTTGAACACAAATACACGGTCAAGCAGCCCAAAAAAGCACAACCAGCCGCACGCCGAAAAGGGCCTCATAAAATTCTCTACCTTCGTGACTGCGGTCACGGAGTATGCCGAAGAGGGGGCCGTACAACAATATGGTAATCATCCGCAGAGCATGTGGTATATAGCTCCGTGAATCTCATAGCGTGCGACTGCGCCAACGAGGAGGAGATGTGTCTACATTCACGCCCCCGCCACTGCCCAGTGACGACAAGCGATGGAAGATTGTAAACGGCACCATGCGCAAAAACGGCTACGCCCGCCATGCGCTGATTGAGACGCTTCACACCGTCCAATCGTCCTTCGGTTATCTGGATGACGACGCGATTCGCTTTGTTGCGCGCAGCCTGCACGTGCCCTTGAGCCAGGCCTACGGCGTGGTNNGGCAGATCAGCCTGATGACCGCACGCTGCGTTGGCGCTTGCAGCCGCGCTCCCGTCTCTTTGTGCGACGGCGAAGTAGTCGGTGAAATGACTCCCGAACTGATAGCCGAGCAACTGGAAAGGTGGAGCGTGGAATGACGATTGAAGAGCTCGATCAAATCGCCAAAAACGTCCAGCAGGAAAACACCAAGTACGATTACGAGATCAACGTCTGCATGGACTTGGCCT
>PMHC01000182.1:0-156 GCA_003156495.1 Acidobacteriaceae bacterium | reverse complement strand
GCACCGGCTGCATGGGCCCCTGCTCGCATGGACCGCTGGTACGCGTCGATCCCAACCAGACGCTCTACCACCGCGTCAAAACGGAAAAGGCCCAGGCCATCGTCGACCATCTAGGCAAAGAGCCGCTCCCCGAGCTGCAATGCGACCTGAACGATC
>PMHC01000227.1 GCA_003156495.1 Acidobacteriaceae bacterium | reverse complement strand
CCCTGGCCCAGCGTGCAGCCCAAGCGGGCGAGCGCCGCCAACTGATCCATGTTGACGATTCCCTGCGCCACCACTTGCAGGTCCAGCATATTGCCCAGATGAATCAGCGACTCCAGCAGCGCCAACTGCCGGCCCTTGGAAAGCACCGCGCCGGTCAGCCGCGGAGCCAGCTTAACCATGCCCACCGGAAGATTGACCAGATGATTGAGCGGCGCCAATCCGCCGCCGAAGTCGTCGACGGCCACGCGCACGCTGCAATCTGCCAACCGCTGCAAGATGGCGACTGCCGCATCGGGATTTTCGTTAAAAGCGCTCTCCGGGGCTTCAAACCACAGCCGCGCCGGATCGCTGCCGCTGGTGGCCAGCGCGCTTCTGAGAAAAGCAACCAGATCGGGATCGTAAAGTTGCCGACGGGTCAGATTCACGGTCAAAATCAGATTGCTCTGCGGCAGCCGCGCTCGCCAGTCGCGCAATTGCGCGCAAGCGGCATCAAGAGCCTCGCGCCCCAGAGCAAGAGAAAGTCCGGTCTCTTCGGCTACGTCCAACAATTCGCGGCCGCTTTCGATGCCGCCCTCCTCGTTGCGGACGCAGTGCACCGCCTCGAATCCCTCCAACAGGCCGTTGGTGAGCCGGTAGATCGGCTGATACAGAAAGGAGAATTGCCGCTTTTCAAGCGCCGTGCGCAGCGCCCGCTCGCGTTCCTGCTGGCTGGTGACGCAAACTTCCAGATGCTTGTCGAAGATCTCGTAACGGCTGCCGCCGGCCTGTTTGGCGCGGTACATGGCGAAATCGGCATCGCGCAAAAGCGGATCGGGCGAAGTGTGCTCCGCTCCCGCCATGGCGGCACCGATGCTGGCGCCGGCATGAACCGGGCGGCCGAAGATGTCGAAGGCGCGCTTCATCTCGCGCAAAATGCGGCCGGCCACAATCTCAAGATCGTTGGCGGCGTGAATGTTTTCAACCAGAACGGCGAACTCGTCGCCGCCCAACCGCGCGGCCGAGTCCTGTGGGCGAAGCGCGCTGCGCAGCCGCCCGGCAACGGCCATCAACAGTACATCTCCGGCGGCATGTCCCAGACCGTCGTTGATCTCTTTGAAGTGGTCGAGATCGATATACAAAACGCCGCAGCCGATCTCGGGATGGCGCAGCCGGCGGCTGAAGGCGAGATTGAGCCGGTCGAGAAAGAGTGCACGGTTGGGCAGCCCGGTCAGCACGTCGTGCATGGCGTCGTGCTGCAGTTTGGATTCGGTCAGCTTGTGCTCGCCGATGTCACGGAAGGTAAAGACGTAGCCGACGCGAGCGCCGTCAACCAGAAGCGGCGCCACCAACATGCTCACATCCACCAATTCGCCGGCTTTGTTGATGCGCACCGTCTCGACGGCCACGCTGCCGTGCTCGTCGACGGATTTGACCAGCGCCGCGTTCTCGCTGAAGCGCGTCTCGGGCACGATCAGATCGCGCAGACTGCCACCGACGGCCTCTTCCGAACTGTAGCCGAAGATCCGTGTGAATGCCGGATTGGTGTACAGCAAATGATTTTGATGTTCGATGGCCACGGCCTCGGGAAGGCTGGCCAGCACATCCTCCATAAGCTGAGACTTGGGCGCGCGCTTTTGCCCGCAGGGGTAAGCAACAATAGCGGACTCTTGCCGCGGATCGGAAGCGATGCTATAGGTGCCCTCGACGGGAACGATCTGGCCGCTCTTGGACGGCAGCGTGGCGTGGAAGGGACTGCCGCTCACGGTGCCGATGACATTCGTCTGCGGCTCCGCCGTGCCGGGATAAAAGCCCCACAGCACATCCTCGACCGGACGGGCAACCCACTCGCCCTCGGTCAGGCCCAGCAGTTGACGCGCCTCGGCATTGGCGAAAACGATCTTGCCGCCGCGCTCGAGAAAGACCAGAGCCGGCAGGCTGTCGAGAATCTGCCGCGAAGAATCGGAATGCGCGTATTCGTAAAAGTTCAAACCGATGGCCTCCCCGGAAACAGCCATCGTCCCCACGCGTTCTGGTTTGGACTCACGAGGACGCGGGGTTTTGGATGCAGGTGACGCCATAGGTTAGATCGTAGGGGGAAACCCCCTCCGGCTGCTATCCCCTAAAACGGTCAATCGCGCAGCCGGAAGAGGGATAAAGAGTTTTTTCCCGATTAGGGCATTTCGACCAGTTCCATCTGGCCGTCGCGACGGCGATGGAGCACAAACTGGCTTCCCGAAACAGTATGGAAGATCAGCAGATCGCGGTCGCGGAACTCGGCCTCTTTGACCGCCTCCTCGATGGTCANNAGCTTCCTCAATACTCATCGGCTTGAGCGAGATGGCCTCGCTGCTATGAACAATGTGCGGCTCGACGACCGTCGCGCGCGCGGGAAAAGAGTGCACCGCGATCGATGTCCGCGCCTTGACCGCCAGTGAGGCAGAATTTTCATCGAGGAGCTCGATCTCCGGCTCCGGCGCGCGCGTTTTGGTCCGCGCCACCGGCGGCGCGTCGAGCGACTTTTCGCTCTTGGGCAGCCGCTTGCTCACCAGCTTGCGATCTCGATAACGGAGCGCCTGATGTTCGGCGCGCTCCAAAGCCTCGCGCAGCGCCGTGGCCTGCATATCGGCCTTGCCCGTGGCAACAAACTTCTGCAACCGGGCCTGCACCGCTAATTCGACGATCTGAATGTGCCTTTGCGCGCTAAAAATCAAGCTGGCGTGCGCCGTAAGGCCCAGAATCCGGCCAATGCGTTCCATACCCTCTTCGGCCTGCGTCGCGCAGCGCCTTGGAGATCTTCACTTGCCTGGCAGTGATCGTCACATCCATAATCGTCCTCCATTTCGCGCCGGAGTCTGCCGCCGAAGCGGCCGGATTTCGGCTTTTGTGGAAGACAGTATATGCCCGATCCGCTGCGAGTGTCCCGAGCCACGAATTTTGCAATCTCCGGAATTTTCGGGAGGTCAAGCTGAGAGCCGAGCAAGTCGCCGCGGCGACGAGCCGAAAAGCCCGCGGCAGTTTTTCTCCCGCGGCAACGCCCAACCTGCGCCGGCACAGCCACTGTCAAGCTGAAAGCTGAGAGCTGACGGCTGAAAGCTGCTTTTAGATTTCCCACCGCAGCAGCGCCGTGCCCACGGTAAAGCCCGCGCCAACGGCGGCCAGAAGCACCAGATCGCCTTTTTTCAGTTTGCCTTCTTCAATGGCCGTTTCCATGGCCAGGGGAATGGTTCCGGCCGAGGTGTTGCCGTACTTACCGATATTGATAATCACGCGATCGAGATCCATGCCGATGCGATCGGCGGTGGAGGTGATAATGCGCTTGTTGGCCTGGTGGGGGATGAAGCAGCCCAGCTCCGAGCCCTTGACGCCGTTGCGTTCAAGCAGCTTCAGCGTGGCTTCGGCCATTTTGCGCACGGCGAATTTGTAGACCGCCGGGCCGTCCTGGTGGATATAGTGCATTTTTTTGTCGACGGTTTCGTGGCTAGCCGGATGCAGGCTGCCTCCGGCGGGCAGGTTGAGGCTGACGCCGCCGGCGCCGTCAATCTCGTTGACCGCGTCGATGAAGCCGATTTCGTCCTCTTGGCAGGGCTCGAGCAGCACCGCGCCGCCGCCGTCGCCAAAGAGCACGCAGGTAGTGCGATCGGTGTAGTCGGTCATGCGCGTGTTGGCGTCGGCGCCGCAGACCAGAACTTTTTTGTACCGGCCGCTTTCAACCAGCCCGAGGCCGGCCTGCAAAGCATAAACAAAGCCCGAGCAACCGCCGGAAACGTCGAAGCCCCAGGTGTGAGTGGCGCCGATTTTGTGCTGCACCAGACAAGCCGTAGCGGGAAACATCATGTCGGGCGTGACGGTGCCAACGACGATGACATCGAGCTCTTCGGGGCCGATGCCGCGCGCGGCCAGGCATTTTTTAGCCGCATCGGCGCAGATGTCGCTGACGCCCTGCCCTTCGGCCAGCTTGTGCCGCGTATGGATTCCCGTGCGCTCGACAATCCACTGATCGTTGGTCTCCACCATTTTTTCCAGATCCTGGTTAGTGATGACCTCGGCAGGCACGCTGGTTCCCAGCGCGGTGATCTTGGCGCGACAGCCCACGACGGGGCGAACGATCAGGCTCAAAGCAAATCTCCTTGCGGCGTCATGCGCCGGGGGCAATGGGGACGGGCCGCGCTCAATCTACCGGCAAAACAGGCTACCGGCAAAAGCAGGCTGCCGAAGCGGCGCGAGAAAACGAACTGCCGGCCCACAAACGGCAAAAAAGTACCGGGTGACCTACTGCGCCCGTACTAGCCCGTTACCGTTGCTTCCTTCCGGACCTGGCGGGGTTGGCGGGATTACGTCGCGTAGGACCCGGCACTGCTAGATTTTAGCACTAGGTGAGGGTTTGATTCTTGCGCCGGAACATCTTCACCAAGCGTTAACGCGGCGCGACGAATTCGCTAACTAGGTAAAGATAGTCGCCAGCTTGGCCAGAACCTCTTCGACAATTTCCGGAGGCAGAGATTCCAGACGGCGCGCCTTGCGGGCCTCCAGATCCATCGTGCGGGGCTGATCGCAGCGGACCACGCCGGCCGTTCTGGTTCCCGCTCCGGCTAGCGGAACGGCAAAACCGCGCGTGCGCGCGAATGCGCCGCCGGTCGTAATCGGCACCACCACTGGAGCGCCCGTCACGCGATTGAATTCATCCGGTGAGACAACAAGCACCGGCCGCGCGCCACGCTGTTCGTGGCCCGCCGTCGGATCGAGCGAGACGAGATAGATTTCGCCGCGCTTCACAGCAGCTCACGTCCGGCCGGGGCCGAATCAAGCCACGCGCGCTCCTCATCCGTGGCCGGAGCCTGCGTATCGCATTGCGCCAACAGCGCTTCGAGCTTGTAGCGCGGCTTACGCAAGGAATCGACGACGAGTCGCTCGCCCTCCACTTCCAGGGAAACCGTTGCGCCAGCTCGCAATTGCAGCAGGTCGAGAAGCGCCGGAGGAAGGGTCATCATCACCGAACCGCCGACTTTGCGAAGCGTAGTGGTTATCATAAGCAGCTCTGATAAAATTATATATAAATATAACCTAATTGAACAGACGCTACAATAAATAATGCCCGCCTTATCCACAAACTGTCCTTTTATCATCGTTGACCCTGCGCCCAAGCCTTCGTAAAGTCTGTTTAAGTAGCAGTCAATTTGCCGGCTGGCGCGGCTTCGTGCCTGTTTGCGGCTGGCGATGGGCGGCGACGGCAAAAAGGACCCGGAGTAAAGATGCTGAAATTAAAAAAGATCCACATCCTCGGCTTTAAGAGCTTTTGCGACCGCACGGAGCTGATCGTCGGCGGCTCGGGCATTGTGGCCGTGGTGGGACCAAACGGCTGCGGCAAATCAAACATTTTGGATGGCGTGACCTGGGTGCTGGGCGAGCAGAGCGCGAAAACCCTGCGCGGCGCGCACATGCAGGACGTGATTTTTGCCGGCACGCGCGACCGCAAGGCGCTAGGCATGGCCGAAGTGACGCTGACCATGGTCGATCC
>PMHC01000129.1 GCA_003156495.1 Acidobacteriaceae bacterium | reverse complement strand
CCCTGCTAACCTTCGATCTTCCTCAACCATGTTTTTCCGCAGCCTGTTTAGCCCCTGATCGACGATTTTCCCCTCTATATCATCAGACGATTTGCTCTAATGATGCGTGCAACTTCGCCTGATCGACAGCGAAGATGCCTACCGGATGCGGAAGTTATAGCCGACGCCGAAGGAAATAATCGGATAGAAGCGCAGGATATCGACATCGTTTTCATATTTTTTAACCTGCGTTTGCAGGTTGGACTGCAAGGTTGAGTCCGAAACATCCACGCAGTTAACGCCCGAAGCGTCGCAGGCCGTGCCCTTGGTCAGCACCATATTTAACGTCGGCTTATCGACAAAAGCCGCGCCCAACTCGAAGGGGAAGGACCAGTGTCCGCCGCGGCGCGAAATCAGATTACCCCAGCCGGTGGTCGCGGTAAAAGCCGGGTTCCGCTTATTCAATTTAAGGATCGCGTTGCCCGTGATCGGATTGGTGCTCGACGAGTAGTAGTCCATGTTATTCAGCGAAAGTTTGCTGCCGCCGGCCACCGTTACATCGGCCGAAGCGCCGTTCTGGTTATAGAGCAGCACGCCGGGGCTGAAGCGCAACCCGTGCCGCGGGAAGGGATAGACGTCGGCCGAAGCGCCGAGTGCGGCGAACTTCAATGAACCGGTCACCATGTAGTCGTTGATCGACTCGTTGTTCATCGAATAGCTGAAATAGTTGCCCGTAACGCGCAGGTTCACATAGCGGTCCACATTCGTGGCGGCTTGCATATTGACGCCCATCAATGAAATGCCGCCGCTGAGGGCCAACCGCGAAAAAGGCGCCGGATTGATTCCTTTTTTCGATTTTTTACTCTTTGTGGCCGTAGCCGTGTGGTTGTAACTGTCGCTTGTTGCGCTGGGCGTGCTCGTCTGGCTGGCAGAGGTGCTGCTGGTTTGCGCTGGCAAGCTCATGGATGCCGCCAACAGAAAAAGCACAAGGGGAGTCCCAATCTGTTTCACTATCTCTTTTCCTCCAATTTAATGAAAAATTTTGTCCTTTTGAAATCGGCTGCTTGTGGTTAAGCACGAAGCAGAGCAATGCGGACGTGCTTTGATTAGAAAATTTTTACCAATAGCGTATAGAACTCAAGATCACCGAGTTGACGCGAAGATCCGTCAGCGGCAACCTTCAGCACGATTCGCCACTCGACAGAATTGTTAAAAATGCCTTAAGCGCGCTCGCAACGTTTGCTCTTTTGCGATAAATGGAAGCCCTTTATAATGGACAGTAGTGTGCTAAATCGGGCGCGATGCCAGCAGCGGTCGTAGCGCCGCAATTCTCATGCCGAAAACAGAAGCCGATTCCGCCCGGATTGCCGCGCTGCGCACACGCCTGCTCAATTGGTATGCGCGCAATCGCCGCGATCTTCCCTGGCGGCAAAGCGCGGCGCCCTACGCCATCTGGGTTTCCGAAATCATGTTGCAGCAAACGCGCGTAGCGGTCGTCATCGAGCGCTATCAGGCATTCATGGCGCGCTTTCCCACGCTGCTTTCGCTGGCGCTGGCGCCCGAGCAGGATGTGCTCGCATTGTGGAGCGGCCTGGGCTACTATCGCCGCGCACGCATGTTGCACAAGGCGGCCCAATTCGTCGCCGAAAACTTGGGCGGAAATCTGCCAACAAGCGCCGGACAGTTGCGCACGCTGCCGGGAATCGGCGTCTACACCGCCGCCGCCATCGCCAGCATCGCGCACGGCGAGCCGGTAGCGGTCGTCGACGGCAATGTGGAGCGCGTGCTCTGTCGCTTTGCGGGATGGAGCGCCAGCAGCGGCAAAAGCGGCGGTGCTGCCGCGCTGCGCCGCAAAATCGAAAACCTCGCCGCCAAACTTCTTGCTCCGTCCCGGCCCGGCGACTTCAATCAGGCGATGATGGAGCTGGGCGCGCTGGTTTGCACGCCGCGCAATCCGCTGTGCGCGGACTGCCCTTTCGCGGCCGAATGCAAAACCCGCGGCGAGCACAAAACTCCGCGCCGGGCCAAGATGACCAGCCGCGCCGTGGCCTACGCTCTGGTGGTGCGCATGAAGCCAGCCGCCAGCCGCCGCCACTCTATTTGCGGCGTGCGCCAGGTGCTGCTCGAGCAGCGCTCCGAATATCAGTCCGTGATGCCCGGCCTGTGGGAGCTGCCGCAACTGCGCAGCGCCGAAGTTCCGCCAACGGATCTGCGCATGACGCTGCGCCACGCCATCATGCAGGTCAACTACTACGCACGCATTCGCGACGTCGCCGAAAACGAGCTGGCATCGTTGACGGCAAGCGGCGGCAAGCGGCGCTGGGTTTCGCTGACAGAAGCCTCCGGCATGGCGCTCACGAGCCTTGCCCGCAAGGCGCTTACGCGCGCGCATCTGCTGACCCCGCCGCTGCCAGACCCGCCGCCAAAGCTCTGACCCCGCCGCCGCAAACGCCTCTCGCGGATTGTTTTCTTGCCCCTGCCGCTCTTTTAAAATTTCATGAAATATTCGCGCAACTTCGATTGAAAATTAAACAACGCGGCGTAAATTCACATCTGAATTCAACTTGCATGTTCACGTCCCCGCGAAGGCCGCTTTTCTTCTCGTACCGGAGTTCGCGGAGAAACTAGGTCTTTGACCGCTTGAAGTTGTACCAGCTATGGGTGCCCCCGGTCTCGATTTTGANNAAATCATCCGGTCACGGTACTAACGCGCAGCCACTCAAGCCGCGCGAACAAATAACGATTGAAGTTTTTCGATTTGGGAGAAGCCACTATGCGTCGTTTCGCCGCCGTTGTTTTCTTCGTTCTTATCGCCACCCTTGCCAGAGCGCAGTTTGATACCGCCACCGTGTTAGGCACCGTCACCGACGCGAGCGGCGCCGCGGTCTCTCGCGGCAGCGTAAGTTTGCGCAACGCCGCCACGGCCGTGGTAAAAACCGCCGCCACCAATGAATTGGGGCAGTTCCAGTTCGTCAATGTGACGGTCGGCCCCTACCGTCTTGAGGTCTCCGCGCCGGGCTACGAAATCTCCGCCGCCTCTTTCGAGCTTGAAGTCGGCGCGCGCCAGCGCGTGG
>PMHC01000289.1 GCA_003156495.1 Acidobacteriaceae bacterium | reverse complement strand
CAACCGGGCAGGAAGAGGTTTACGATTGGTGCCAGCGCTTTGGCTACGCGGACAAGGCGCAGGTGACGATCGATGCCATCACCGGCTATATGCCGGCCATTCCCAACTGGGGTTACAACGGCAACGCGCGCCGCTACTGGGATTTTCTCTATGGCGGCAAATATCCGCGCATTGAGCGGCAGTTACATCACTACGGCTCGGGCATCAACGCCNNTGCATCACTACGGCTCGGGGCTGAACGCGATTCCGCTGCTCGACGCTTATCGCCATCATCCCGACGACCTTTATCTGCTGCGCGTCGGCTACGGCGGCACAATGGGAGCGCTGACCAATATCGATCAAAAGGGTTTTGCTTCGGCGGCCTTCCACAGTTATCCGGACAAAATGGCATTCGATCCATATTCGGGTGACTACGGTCCAAACTTTTTGGGCCATGCGTTGGCGGCGGCAACCTTTTTGGCGCGCGATGCGGAGTTCGGCTGGCTGGCCTTTGGCGGCAACGTCAAGCAGGAAGGCGACACAGTGATTGTGACGCCGCGCGATGCGCTGCGCCAGCGCGTTTTTATCGCGCCGCTGGCAGCCTGGCTCACACTCGACGCGGGCCGATTCGCGAGCGTACGCTATGACACGAAAACGGGCGCCGTTGATGTGCAACTGGAAGCTGCCGACGCCACTACGCCGAAGGCCGTGTTGCGTATCGCGGCCACTACGGCTACGGCCATCGCATTGCATCCGGCCACGCCGCTGGCTCAAGAGCGTCAGGGCTATGCGATCCCG
This sequence comes from Acidobacteriaceae bacterium, assembly GCA_003156495.1. Classification (GTDB taxonomy): domain Bacteria; phylum Acidobacteriota; class Terriglobia; order Terriglobales; family Acidobacteriaceae; genus Telmatobacter. Next base: position 11,566 of record PMHC01000289.1, on the reverse strand, counting down.
TTAACCAAAACACCAACGACCGTGCATTTGCTGCCGGACGAAACCAAGAAGCCGTAGTCTCGCGAAGCATTTTTCCGGGACTAAAATTCGCACGCATTGCGCGAGCGTTTCGGGGGTGGGCTCAAGCCCGCTCCCTTCAACGACTGAGATTCTCAGGAGGTTTAAACACCACGATGAGTTCGACGAGAAGAGAATTTTTGCGTACCAGCACGCTGCTTGCGGCCTCGGGATCGCTGCTCCATCCAGCGCTGCGCGCCCTGGCTCAGGACGCGGCCACAGACGCTTCCGCCGCGGTCAACCGCCATGGCTTTGAAAAGATCAGCTGGAAGGCGAATCCGTTTCCGATGAAGCAGGTCCGCTTGCGCTCGGGATACCTGAAGGAACTGCAGGAGCGCGATCGCATGTACCTGTTCATGCTGCCTAACGACCGGCTGGCGCACAGCTTCCGGCTCACGGCGGGCAAACCCTCGATGGCGCAGCCGCTGGGTGGTTGGGAGGCGCCGGACTGCGAGTTGCGCGGCCACCTTGCCGGCGGCCATTATCTTTCCGCCTGCGCGCTGATGTACGCTTCGACCGGCGACGAGTCGCTACGGCTTAAGGCCGAAGGGTTGGTGAGCTTGCTCGCCGAATGTCAGCAGCCGAATGGCTATCTTGGCGCGTATCCCGAAAATTTTTATGACCGGCTCAAGCATCACGAGTCTGTCTGGGCGCCCTTTTATACCTATCACAAGATCATGGCCGGCCACCTCGACATGTACACGCACTGCGGCAGCCTGATGGCGCTTGAAACATGCAAGCGTATGGCTGGCTGGGCTATTGAGTGGATCAAGCCGCTCAGCGACGAGGAACTGGAGAAGATCTTCAAGACCGAGCACGGCGGCATGAACGAGGTGATGTTCAACCTTTACGCCATCACCGGCGAAAAGAAGTATCTTGATGCCGGCTACCGCTTCGAGCACAAGGACTTTTTTGCGCCGTTGGTTGCGCATCAGGACAAGCTCGCCGGCCTGCACTCGAACACGAATATTCCGAAGGTGGTTGGAGCGGCGCGCGGCTATGAGCTGACCGGCGACGAGCGCTATCGCGACCTGGCCGAATATTTTTGGCACACTGTCGCCGAGCATCACAGCTTTGCACCCGGTGGCACCTCGAACAATAACGAGGGTTGGAGCGAGCCGGACGCGGCGGGCACGCACCTGGCGCCCGGCGGCCAGGAGTGTTGCTGCAGCTACAACATGCTCAAGCTCACGCGCCATCTGTACGGCTGGAATCCCGAGGCCGTCTGGATGGATTACTACGAGAAGCTGCTGTGGAACGTGCGCGCCGGTACCATGGACGACGATGGCATGACGATGTATTATGTGCCAACGATTCCTGGTGGCTGGAAGACCTTTGGCGATGCCTATGAGGCCAACCTATGTTGCACCGGCAGCGGCGCGGAGGAATACGCGAAGCTGGTCGACACAATTTATTTTCACGACGACGCGGCACTCTACGTGAACCAGTTTGTTGCCTCGGAGCTGAACTGGAGCGAGAAAGACGCGCGCATTGTGCAACAGACCAACTTTCCCGTTGAAGAAGGCACAACGTTGACGCTGCACGGCGCGCTGACGAAGTCCTTCGCGCTGAAAATTCGTGCGCCGCGCTGGGCCGCGAAGATCCGTGTGCGCATTAACGATGAGGAAGTTGCGGCCGTCGCGAATGCCGATGGTTATATCACTCTGACGCGCGCCTGGAAGGCCGGCGACCGCATCGCCGTCGATCTACCGATGAGCTTGCGGCAGGAGAGCGTGGCGGGCAGCCCCGAACTGGCCTCGCTCGCCTACGGCCCACTCGTGCTGGTGGCCTGCATGGGGCGCGAAGGACTGAACCGCGCCATGATCGACGCCGGGCAGGGGCCGGACATGGGGCAGTTGCCCGCTTTGCCCATGCCCACTTTTACGGGAAGCGAGGCCAACTGGGTACGCAAGGTGGACGACGCCGAGTTGGTTTTTGAAACCGTGGGCCAGAAGAAAAACTTCACTCTCAAACCGCTCTATCGCGTGCTCGATGAGCGCTACTCGATTTACTGGCAGAAGCAGGCATAGCCACATCGGGCGCGCGGAGATATTTCGTGCGCCCGTTTTTTTTTGAAGATGCGAAAGGCACCGCTTGATGCACTCGAAGTTTCTTGCTTGCCCGCTATTTTTACTCGGCCTCGCGTTCGCGCCGCTTTGCGCGCAACAACCGGCGAGCGTGCCCTTCCACTCGAGCGGCAATCCGATTCTTGCCGACGGATCGTATTACTCGACCGATCCGGCTCCGATTGTTGTTGGTGATACGCTCTACATTCTCGCCGGCCGCGATGAAGCTCCGCCCGATGTGAATGACTTCATCATGAATGAGTGGCAACTGTTTGCGACCAAGGATGTGGCTTCGGGGAACTGGGTTCATACTCCGCACTTGGCGCGCCCCGAGCAGTTGTTCCGCTGGGCCGCGCCCGGCCGTGCTTACGGCGGGCAAATCGTCGAAGGCCGCGACCATCGCTTCTACCTCTACGCGCCCGTCGCGCAGGCCACCGACAAATTCAGCGATCCGTTCGGCGTGGGCGTCGCGGTCGCCAACTCTCCACTGGGGCCGTGGACCGACGCGCATCCAGCCGGCCCGATTGTTTCGCAGGCGATGCCCGAGGCCAGCCGCATCCAGAACATCGACCCGACGGTGATGATCGACGGCGACGGCCGCGTTTATATGTACTGGGGCACCTTCGGCCAACTGCTCGGCGTCGAGCTGGCGCCGGATATGGTCACGTCCATCGGCCCCGTTGTGCACGTCACCACGCTTAAAGGCTTCTTTGAAGCGGCCTGGATCTTCAAGCGCGGCCAGACCTATTACATGTCGTATGCGGCCAACTCCGCCGGACCGCATTCCGAATGCACGCCCGCGCTTTATCATGCCTGCCTCGCCTATGGCACCAGCGATTCGCCGCTCGGGCCGTGGACCTATCGCGGCGTGTTGCTCGATCCGGTTTCGTCGACGACTTCGCACGAAGGCATTATCGAATTCAAGAAGCAGTGGTATCTTACCTACCACACCGCCGACGCCAAAGGGGGCGGCCACTTCCGCCGCAGCGTGGCCATCGACAAGCTGGAGTGGGACGACAGCACCACGCCGGCCAGTATCCGCAAAGTGACGCAGACGCGCGCTCCGCGGCCGCCACGCCCACCCAGTCGTAACCTGGCGCCTGCCGCCGCGGCCATCGCGTCGAACGAACCCATCGCGCCGCAGTTCTGGATCAAGGCACTCAACGATGAACGCGTGCCCGCCAATCCTCTGCCGCCCGAGATGTGGTCGAGCTGGAAACCGCAAGAGATTCCCGCCGCGCCTTGGCTCGAATATGCGTGGAGCCAACCGGTCACGCTCAACGGCGTGCGGCTGCGTTTTTGGGCCGACCATGAGGCCGGCGCCACAGAAGGCGTAGCTCCGCCCGCCGACTGGCGTATTGAATTCTGGAGCGGCTCGGAGTGGAAGCCCGTGACTGAGACGCGGCGCGATGCCACGACGACCGAGCGCTTCGTCTCAGTCAGCTTCGCGCCGGTTACCACATCGTGCCTGCGCGCGGTCTTTACCGCCTCGGGAAAGCCCGAACACTACGCCGGCGTCGCCGTCGAAGAGTGGGAGGCGCTGGCCCCCACACCCAGACAACTGCCCGCAAAAAATACAACTGGCGCCGTGTGCCCGCGATAATTACGAACGCGCGCATGGGTGTTCGCGTCAACTCTGCGCTCTTTAATTCCTAAACCACGATGATCTTCCAAGCTCCCGCGGGCAAGCGATCCGATTGAAGCAGTTCATCAGGCGAGGGCTTCGATTACCTCTGCAGTTTTACGCACACGCGCCAATTTCGGAAAGATCTTCTCAATGGAATAACGATGTTCGGTGGCATCTTGGGCAGAGCAGGCATCTTCAACCACAACGAATGCAAACCCCAGCCCGGTTCCCTGGCGAAGCGTTGACTCGACTCCCGCACTTGTGGAAATGCCTGTCAGCACTACTGTATCAATGCCGCGTTTCCGCAATTCCTGCTCAAGCGGTGTGCCAGCAAAAGCACCCCACTGATGCTTGGTGATCAGCAGATCAGCATCCGAGATACCTGCTGAGGGGACGATTTGCGAAAACTCTTCCGGTAATTTCTTGCCAGCCAGAGGCGACGGTTTGTCCACTGGAAGGTGCACAAAGTTGTTGATGTCTACGCGCACCCACACTACCAATCCTCCCTTTGCCCGAAGCGCATTTGCAATTAGGCGATTGTGTTCAACCACATCGGCCGCGGCGTATGGCTCGGCCGGCAAGTTCACAATCGCATTTTGCAGGTCAATGGCAACCAGCGCTGTTTTCTTTGGATCGAGAGAAAGAGTGGCCATCGTATCCTCCATGGAGTGTTTTTTAAAATCGAGGGATGCCTCGATTTCGTATTGGTAGAATATGAGGATGTCCTCGATTTCGTCAAGACCCGTTCGTACCGCGCCGCAGCAGAAGCGTTCAGAGCGCAGGCTTACAGGATTTCTGGAGGCTGCCGCCGCGTTGTTTGCCGAGCGTGGCTTCGAGGCAACCACCATGCAGGCAATTGCCGACCTCAGTGAATCGTCCATTGGCGCTCTCTACAACTACTTCCCAGACAAACAAGCTGTCGCTGCAACGCTCCGCATTCAGTATTCTCAGGAGCTTCACGCCCATCTTCAAAGGTTGACCGACGAGTCAAAGGAGCTTTCCGTAGCCCAGTTCGCGGAATCATTCATCGACTGCATCGTAAACTTTGCCCAGGAAAGGCCTGCTTGGTTGAATCTGCGCGCTGTTCCCATGCGGATTCGTCGCGACCTCACTGCGCGAACAGCTCTGCGCACGAGCTTCGCGAATGCATTTAGGGGGAAAAATCCCTCTCTTTCCCCCGAGCGAGCATTACTGGTGGCTAATGTCGCCGTGCAAATTGTGAAAGCCATGAGAACGCTTTACGGCGAATCGGATGCAAAGACGAAAGAATCCGTCGCCCAGGAATTCCGCAAAGTTCTTACGCGGTATCTGGAAGATGTCTTGGCTGAAAAGATCGGAATAGACTGATCAGCACACGACGGACTTCTCTTCTTGGCCCGTATGGAGGCTCATAGACGAGTTCCATATCTTCAAGGCATGAGTCACGCCCGCACATGCCTTGGTTGACGCGAGAGCAAAGACGGTAACTTTCCTACAGCGCCATGCCGCCGGAAACTTCGATACGCTGGCCGTTGACCCAGCGATTTTCATCCGAGAGCAGCGCGGCAATCATGGGGCCGATGTCATCGGGCACACCGGCGCGACCAAGCGCCGTGAAGCCGGCGACCATCTTGTTTGCTTCGGGGTTATCGCGCACCATGCCGCCGCTGAAATCCGTTTCGATGGCGCCGGGAGCAACGGCATTTGCAGTGATCCTGCGGGGCCCAAGTTCCTTGGCCATGTAACGGGTCAGAACTTCGACGGCTCCCTTGGCTGCTCCGTAGGCGGAACTGCCAGGCAATGCAAAGCGCGCCAGCCCCGACGAAATGTTCACAATACGCCCGCCATCGTTCATCAGCGGAAGCAGCTTCTGCGTCAGAAAGTAAACGCCCTTGACATGCACACTGAAGACCGCGTCAAACTGGGCTTCTGTTGTTTCCGCAAGGCTTGCATGAAGAGAGTTGCCGGCGTTGTTCACGAGATAGTCGAAACGCTCAACGCCCCAGTCTGCGAGCGTTTTGCGCACTTCAGCGGCGAATCCGTCGAAGCGGTGAATCTCTCCTGTGTCGAGAGGAAAGGCCGCAGCCTTTCGCCCCATGGATTCGGCTTCGCGCACAAGGCTCTCGGCCTCTTTCTGGTTGGCGCGGTAGGTGAAGAGAAGATCCACACCGCGCTTCAAAAGATTGATAGCCGTATTGCGGCCCAGGCCGCGGCTTCCGCCGGTAATGATGGCAATCTTGTTGGCCATGCTTTGTGCTCCTTTATCTGCTTCGATGTGGATTAGTAGCGCATGTTCTTGAGATCGGTGATGAGCGTCGGTCCTGTGGGCTCCCAACCCAATTGCGCGCGTGTTTTGGCGCTCAAGGCCGAAAGATCCCAACCCGCGAATGGAGCGAGCCAGCCGAAGTATGCCGGAGCTTCTTCTGCCGTAATCGAAACCACAGGCAGATGCAGGCCGTGTCCAATTGTCTCGGCAATTTCGCGTGCGGAGACGCCTTCTTCGGCAACGGCATGATAGCGCACATTGCCCTCGCCCTTCTCCAGCGCCAGACAGAACAAGTGCGCCGCGTCCAGACGATGAACCGCAGACCAGCGATTGAGCCCATCGCCGATGTAAGCGACGACGCCTTTTTCGCGGGCAACCTGAATTGCGTAACTGACAAGGCCTTGCTTTGACGTGTCATGAACCTGCGGCAATCTCACCACAGCCACACGCACACCCTTTGCCGCAACCGCACCGGCGGCTTCTTCCGATGCACGGTGGGCGATCTTCGAACTGAGCGGCGGATCGTCTTCGGTGGCCGCAGCATTCGGATCGGATTTTGCCACAGCGGTTCCGGCTGTAACGATCAGAAGCTTGTTAGAACCGGCCAGTACCTCGCCCATCGTTTCAATGGCCAGTCTATCAATCTCACAGTTCTGTTTGAACTTGGAAAAGTCGTGAATGAAAGCGGTGTGGATCACCGCATCTGCTGCCGCCGCTCCGCTGCGCAGGCTGGCAAGATCCTCCAGATCGCCCCGATGTACCTCGGCCCCGGCTGCGGTAACCGCCTGTGCGCCGGCATCGCTGCGTGCCAGACCAAGCACCTGATGCCCCAGGCCGATCAGCTCTTTGACGATAGCGGAGCCAATAAATCCGGTGGCTCCTGTAACAAAAACTCGCATGGATTACTCCTTTCATAGAGGCTCGACTTTTTGCTGATACGAGCACTGGCGCAGAGGAACGACCGCATGCTCAGCGATTTAATTGACCATCGCATCGAGAGTGGCCCGCACTTCTGCAGGGATTTGTAATGTGGCTACCTGCAGATTTTCGCGAAGATGCTGAAGGGAAGATGTTCCCGGAATCACCAGAATGTTAGGTGAGCGCTGCAGAAGCCACGCTAGTGCAACCTGCATCGGCGTGGCGTTTAGGAGCGAGGCCACATTCGACAAGGCATCGGATTGCAGCGGAGAGAATCCACCCAATGGAAAGAATGGAACGTATGCGATGCCGTCCTGGGCAAGCTTTTCGATCAGTGCATCGTCGACTCGATGTGCCAGATTGTAATGATTCTGCACGCAGGCGATGGCGACGATGCGCCGCGCTTCTGCAATTTGCGTGGGCGTAACGTTGCTCAGTCCGATATGCCGGATCAACCCTTTTTGCTGCAGTTCTGCCAAAACGGTCAGCGGTGCTTCGATGGAACCTTCTGCCGGCTGACTCACGTCGAACATGATGCGCAGATTGACTACATCGAGCACATCGAGGCCGAGATTGCGCAGATTGCTGTGCACCGCAGCCGTCAGTTCCTCGCGGCTGAACGCCGGAAGCCACGATCCATCTTCGCCGCGCAGAGCGCCGACCTTGGTCACGATGACCAAGCCTTCGCGATAAGGCGAGAGCGCCTTACGCAGGATCTGGTTAGTAACGTATGGCCCATAAAAATCAGCAGTATCGATGTGGTTCACGCCGCTTGCGACAGCTTCCTGCAAGAGCGCAATGGCGCCATCAACATCTCGAGGAGGCCCCCATACCAGTTTGCTGCCTTCTCTGCCGGCAAGCTGCATCGCCCCGTAACCCACGCGGTTTACGTTGAGCGAACTGCCTGGCAGGGTAAAGTTGCCTGCCAAACCCGTTTGTTGAAACATCGTAATTCCTCCCAGAACCGTTGTTCTTTTTGAAGATTTCCATCGGCCGGAATTGACGAACGAATGCCGGTTCCGCTAAAAACGGAGAAAGCCTCCGAATAAATAGATAACCGGAGACACGCTCCGAATGCAAGTTTTTTGTGCGATGATAACGAATCGGTCAAAACCCGTCCCACGAAAGCCACGCACCGATGCTCTCCGTAACCGCGAACGCATTTTGGAAGTGGCCAAAGAAGCCTTTACACACTTTGGAGCAGATGCCAGCCTGGACGAGATCGCCAAACAGGCCGGGGTTGGAGCGGGAACCCTCTATCGCCACTTTCCTACCCGCGACGCGCTGATCGAAGCGGTCTATCGGAGTGAGGTAGAGAAGCTGGCCGCGGCAGAGCGCAAATTCTCTCAAACTATGGTTCCGATCGATGCCTTGCGTGCCTGGATGCTGCTGTTTGTCGATCATCTGGCAGCCAAGCGGATTATCGCCCCCGCGCTCAATAGCGTAGCCGGAGGTCCAGCAAAGATCTACGAGGGCTCGCATGGAATGGTTCAGGAAGCGATCGGAGCGTTGGTGAAGCGCGCGGTCGAGAGTGGCGAAATTCAGCCAGATATTGTTCCCTTCGATCTTCTCAGGGCTTTGCTTGGAGCCGCTTTTGTCGCGCCCGGCCCGGGTTGGCAGCAAAGTGCCAGAAGGCTCGTAGACATTCTGATTGCGGGCTCGCGGCCGATCAGCTAGACTGCGTCTAGACCATCTCAGAAATCGCGATTTCAACGACTTTCTGAGTTTGTTCGGCGTTACAGTGGGATGGAATAGCTATGACACATTCTTTGGTGGAACGCAACGCCGTGAAGCTGTAATCGGCATTGCTGACAATACAGGCAACCAGTGGAGGCGTAAATTCCACCATCATATGCCATGAGATTGGCCCGTCTTATATGCATGGCACGCAAAAAAACAATCGCGCGCTGGTTCAACAACACGCACACACATCCCCTTTCATCGCACGCCTGTCTTCGATAATCAGAACCGGAACAGCGCCCAAGGCCGCCACTGAATCAATCCAGCCAAGATGAAAGATGGCGTTCATAACGAGCCCAAACTCCAAGAAAAATAACCTTCGGCATCTTCGCGATTTTACAATCATTCTGAATCTATTCTTCTCCTTCCTTAATCAACTCGATAGTCGTCGAATTGTCGAACGAATGACTTCGCGACCAAGGAGCCATTCATGAGTCCTACACAAAATGCGAGTCTTCAAGGAAAAGTTGCACTTGTCACAGGTGCATCCAAAGGAATTGGCGCGGCCATTGCGCGCGAATTGGCGGTACGCGGCGCATCCGTTGCCGTCAATTATTCCAGCAGCAAAACCGGCGCAGACAAAGTCGTTGACGCCATTCTTGCTGCCGGCGGCAAGGCCATTGCCTTCCAGGCAAATGTTTCAGACCCCGCCAGTATTACACCGATGATCGAGAGTGTCGTCAAGCAACTTGGTCCGATTGACATCCTGGTGAATAATGCTGGTATCTACGAATTCGCCCCGCTTGAAGGAATCACCCCCGAACACTTTCACAAGCAGTTCAACATCAATGTCCTTGGCCTGTTGCTCGTGACGCAGGCGGCAGTCGCTCATTTCAACCCGGCTGGCGGCAGCATTATCAACATTGGTTCTGTTGCAGCTTCCGGTTTTTCCAATATTGCGGTTTATGGAGCCACAAAGGGTGCGGTAAACTCCATCACCGGATCGCTTGCCAAGGAACTTGGTGCAAAGAAGATTTGCGTCAACGCCTTGAATCCTGGAATGGTTGAAACAGAAGGCGCACACGAAGCCGGCTTTCTTGATGGCGACTTCCAGAAGCTGACCGAGGCAGCAACACCTTTGGGGCGCATCGGTCAGCCGATCGACATCGCTACAGCAGCAGCCTTTCTTGCATCCTCCGATGCTGGATGGATCTCTGGCCAAACCATCTATGCTTCGGGCGGCTACACCGCCTAAACCCTACTTCGCGATAATGCACCGCACGCTACGGATCCGTCGTCTATTACGTAAAAAAATCTTTGTTGAGATTGAACGTAATGCCGACGGAATCTCCCCCAAGTACCCAAACATCTTGCTACTGAAAAGCGCCGACCCAAATTAGGCAATGCCGCCATTCACGCGCAGTGTCTGACCACTCCACCCAAAAGCGTCTTGGCCTGATCGAAGAGAAGCTCGGCTTGAGTTGGGATCGATACATCGGCCTGAACTGCGGTGGCTTTGCCTCTCTTGCTCTCGATCTCTTCAACGACGGCTTGCGCATCGGCTGCGCCCAGCGCAGTTAATCACAACTACGATGCCTTCCGCGGCGAGACGTCGTGCAATGGAAGCGCCGATGCCGCGCGACGATCCGGTGACGATGGCTACTTTGTTCTGCGCAATTTCTTGCATTGTCGATTCTCCTTTATGCTTCATTGTCGCGCTTGCAAAGAGGGACATCTGTCCACTTTTGCGAAGTATAACTGGGCTCGAGTGATTGACTTAGCGTGGCTTTCCGGTCTGACGCGCACTGGTCAATACGGTGACAGGAAAAACCCGCTGAGCCGGCTTGGATTTTTTACTAAACCAGCGCAGCCTAATTCTGTCCATAGCGTGAAATAAATCATTTCACGGCAAGAAATAAAACGGCAATATGGAATTCGACCTATCGCGAAGCATCCCTATCCCAAAAACTGTCTACTCCGGCCCATCCAGACCTTCATTCGCTTGTTTAGATCTATTCCAAACGGTTACAGCGTAGTCCCGAATGGTTATTGGACACCGAACCTGAAGTCGGCTTACGTTTCGGCATATTGTGGCCAACGGGTCGCTTGAGCTGCCGATGAACGTCCTGCCCAATCCCATCACCCGGCGTCAGTCGTTGCGCCGGATTCGCTCTCAACTCAGTATCATTGCGCTGCTTCTTGTCTTTCCTGCCATTGCTAGCGCTAGCAGTTCGCCCTTCGATACCGGCCTGACATCTTTGCAAACCCTCTTTACCGGAACCGTCGCCAAGGTGGTGAGCCTGATCGCCATCGTGGTCGGCGGCTACCAGTTCGCACACGGCGAGCCCGGTGCGAAGAAGACTCAGGCCGGAGTCGCCGCTGGAACAGGCATTGCCGTGATGGCCACCAACGTTTTGACCTGGCTGTGGGGAAGCTAGGCCAACGAGAGTGTGGGGCGAGGATGCAAACACACACTAATAGCTGGCGAATTCACCGCGTCTACAAGAGCTTGCACAAGCCACTCACATATCTTGGCGTCGAGCGGACGCTGTATTACTTCGTCTGCGTCGGAGCTGTTGGCGTATTCAACCTCTTCAATAGCCTGTTTGCCGGATTTGCCGTGTTCATCGGTGGCAGCTGGGCGACGACCAGCGATCCGGCATTCTTGAGCATCCTTGCCAAATCCGAGCGCTACAAACTGCGCTATGACGCGGCCAAGCAGAGCATTCAACGCGTAGTCCCTTTTGCCTCTCGGGCTTCCTCTGTCAATGCTGTTGACCATACGATCTCGCTTTTCGAGTAAGCAGAAGGAATTTTTGCTTTTTTGTAGTATCAAATTTTTGGAACAACCCTACTTAGGTCGGACGTGATTATCCCTTGGGCATACAGGTAGCGCAAGACGCGCCGCAACACGTAAGTCGTATGGTAAATCGTGGGTAATTTATATTTGGCCGATAACGTACGATATTTTTC
>PMHC01000233.1:8785-17416 GCA_003156495.1 Acidobacteriaceae bacterium | reverse complement strand
TGCTGGCCGCCGCATGGCTGCTCTTTGGATGGTCGGCGATCGATTACCTGACCGAGTGGAGAAGCCGCGAGTCGCGCCTGAAGATGAGCCACCAGGACCAGCGCGACGAGTACAAAGAGACCGAAGGCAATCCGCAAATTCGCGGCCGCATTCGCAGTCTGCAGCGGCAGATGCGCCGCCGGCGCGTCAAGGCCGATGTGGCCAAGGCCGCCGTCGTGCTGACCAATCCGACCCACTTCGCAGTGGCTCTGGGCTTCGACTTCGAGACCATGGAGGCCCCAAAAGTTCTGGCCAAGGGGCGCAATCTGTTGGCCGAAGAAATCAAGGCCGAGGCGCGGTGGGCCGGCGTGCCCATTATCGAAAACCCGCCACTGGCCCGCTCGCTTTATCGCAATGTCGAAGTCGGTCAGTCGATCCCTGTCGATCTGTATGCCGCCGTGGCGTCGATTCTGGCCTATCTCTACCGGCAGCGCGTGGAAGAAGAATTGCGCGAACGGCGCGCCCGTGAAGCCGCGGCCCGTACGCAGGCTCAAGGATGGAATGGCGGCCCATCGGCTGCTTCAGGCATGAGAGGAGACTTACGATGAGCACTGCTGCCCTGGCCGCCGGTTCTTTACCGGCTCCGTCGATCCTGCACCGGTTGCGCGACTATATCTTGCCGATGGGGGCCATCAGCCTGATCTTTGTCATGCTGATCCCGGTGCCCGCCATTGTGTTGGATTTTTTGCTGGCGCTATCGATGGCCTCGGCGATTGTTGTCTTTCTCTCCGCCTTGCAGATTCGGCGCGCGATTGAATTATCGGTTTTTCCCACGCTGCTGCTTTTGTTGACGCTTTGCCGGCTTTCGCTCAATATCGCCTCTAGCCGGCGCATTCTGTTGCATGGTCAGGATGGCACCTCGGCGGCCGGCAAGGTCATCGAAGCCTTTGGGCAATTCGTGGTCGGCGGCAACTACGTGGTCGGCTTCGTTCTCTTTCTGGCTTTGATCGCGATTCAGTTTTTGGTGGTCTCGCACGGTACCGTGCGTACTGCCGAGGTGACGGCCCGCTTTACTCTGGATGCTTTGCCCGGCAAACAGATGGCCATCGATGCCGACATGAATGCCGGTTCGATTGACGAGGCCGAGGCTCGGCGCCGCCGGCAAGCTCTTGTNNGCCAGGCCATCGCCCGCGAGGCCGAGTTCTACGGCGCCATGGACGGCGCGGCCCGCTTCAATCAGCGCGACGCCCTGGCCACGATTTTGATCACCGCCATCAATATCATCGCCGGTCTGCTGATCGGAACCTTGCAGCAGGGCGTTGCCTTGGCCGAGGCCGCGCGTACTTACACGATTCTTACCGTCGGCGACGGACTGGTGACGATTATTCCCTCGCTGCTGGTCTCGATGGCCTGTGGCATTACGCTGACTCGCGCCAACTCGGCCGGCCAATTGGGCGGCGAATTGCGCCAGCAATTGTTGAGCCGGCCCTCCACGCTTTATATGACCGGCATTGTCTCTGGCGGTATGTGCTTGATTCCAGGATTGCCGAAGATCGCCTTTCTTGCGGTTTCCGCCGGACTTTTCGTCCTTGGCAAGCATTTGGCGAAACAGGCTGCCGTGGCGCCTCCCGCCGAGTTGACCCCGACCGAAAAGAAGAAGGCCGAGGGCGCGCAAAGCTCCGATCTGGCGCAACTGCTGCGGTTGGAGGATCTGACGCTCGAAATTGGTTTCCAACTGATTCCGCTGGTCGACGAAAAACAGGGCGGCCAACTGCTCAACCGCGTGCGCACATTGCGCCGCCACCTCTCGTCGGAGATGGGCTTTCTGGTGCCGGCCGTTCATATCTCGGACAACCTGCGCTTGAAGCCCAGGGAGTACGTCGTTTCGCTGCGCGGCATCGAGATTGGCCGCTGGCAGACCGAGGGCACGCATCTGTTGGCTGTCTCCGGCGAGCCCGGTCGCAGGCCTTTGACTGGCAAGGAGACCAAAGAGCCGGCCTTTGGCGTTCCCGCAATCTGGATCGCGCCATCGCTCGAAGAACAGGCTATCGCCGCCGGCTATTCGGTTGTCGATGCGGTGACGGTTATTACCACGCATTTGGGCGAGATGATACGCGAACATGCCGGGGAACTGTTGGGCCGGGCCGAGACTAAGCGTCTGCTCGATTCGCTCAACGATAGCCATCCCAAGCTGCTCGAAGAACTGGTGCCCAAGCTGATGACTCTCGGTGAGGTAGGCCGCGTCCTCGAGCAGTTGTTGCGCGAGCGGGTCTCGATTCGCGACTTGGGCGCGGTTCTGGAGGCGCTGATCGAAACCGCGCCGGTAAATAAAAACATCGTGACATTGGTCGAAGCCTCCCGACAGGCGTTGGGCCGCCGGTTGGTGCGGCCTCTGCTCGATAACGACGGCCAACTGCCGGTTATGCTACTGGATTCCGGCCTGGAAGAAGAAATCCTGACGGCGCTGGGGCCGGAAAACGGCCACCGGTTGCTCTCGGCGGTGGTGCCCTCGATCCCGGTCGTTCGTCGTCTCACCGACTCTGTGAGATCTCTTATCGGAAACGCCTCATCTGCGGCCCTGCCCGTGCTTCTATGTCCTAGTCCAGCACGTTATCACGTCAAGCGGTGGCTGGAGCCGGTTTTGCCGCGCTTGGCGGTGGTTGCAGCCATTGAAATTCCGCCGGAGATTCGGGTACGCCCGGTGGCGACGGTGCGATGAGGTCGATAGAGCAGACGGCTCGGGCAGCGGTTGGGCAGAGAGATAAAGCTGCGGCAAGGAAATCAATCGACTGGCGCGGTGTAATCGGCCAGTCGAGAAACGGGTTTGGATTGAGGTGAAAGAGAAAATGGGAAGCGAAGCTGCTGCGGCTATGGGACAATCGAAGGCTTTACGTCGTTCTGCGGCGGCAGACGGCTATCCGCCGCCGACGGCAGTGGTTCCGGCACTGACCAGCGAGCAGGAACAGGTGCTGCTCGATCATCTGCCGATGGTGCGCTATCTGGCGCGCCGCATTCATGAGCGGCTGCCGCAACATGTCGATATAGAAGATCTGGTTTCGGCCGGCGTTGTTGGCCTGATGGATGCCTTTGCCAAATTCGATCCGACAAAAAAGGTACAGTTCCGCAGTTATGCGCAGTTCCGCATCCGGGGCGCGATTCTGGACAGCCTGCGCACGCTCGACTGGAGTCCGCGGGAGCTGCGCCGCAAGGGACGCGCGGTCGAGGAGGCGATCCGGGTTCTGACGGCGCGCATGGGCGTNNCGCGCGAGCTGCGTCGCAAGGGCCGTGCCGTCGAAGAGGCGATTCGCCAACTGACGGCGCGCTTCGGGCGCGCGCCGGGCGAAAACGAGGTTGCCGCCGAGATGGGCATAAGCATGGAGGATTATCAGCAACTGCTTGGCGACTTAAAGGGGCTGGAGATCGGTACGCTGCATGTCGAGCGGAACGAAAACTCCGGCGAGGAAGAGATCGCCTATGTGCCCGATACGCAGGAAGCCGATCCGCTGTTTTGCTGTCTGCGGGGCGAGTTGGAGGAGCGGCTGGCCGAGGCNNAGATGACGATGCGCGAGATTGGTCTGGCCCTGGGGGTTGTCGAGTCGCGGGTTTCGCAGGTCCACGCCTCGGCTGTCGTTCATCTGCGCGCCGCGCTCAGGGATCTATCCGTGCACCAAAGGATACATCCGAAGGTGGAGCGAGCCGTCAAAACGCGTCAGGTCAGACGGCAAGCTTAAGACAAAACCGGTGGCAAAACACTGCCTAGACATGAACCCTAACGGAAAAATAGAACCGATCAACGCGGAGAGTTTAAATTGGCTGAAAAGACCCTCAAACAGGATGAGATCGATGCGCTGTTCGAGGCCGCGCACAGTACGGAACCGCAGGCCGAACAAGTCAAAACGCAACTCAACGTCATTCCTTATAACTTCTCTTCCGCCGGCCAGATTTCAACCGATCAGTTGCGCGCGATCAGTATGCTCAACGACCTATTCGCACGTAACCTGACCCATAACATGGGCGCATGGTTGCGTACTAAGTTGCAGGTGAATCTGGTTTCGGCCGAGCAGATCCAATTTAATGAGTTTCTGTTAAGAATTCCGGAGATCTGCTATGTGGCTTCGGTTCGTCTGGAGCCGCTGGGGGTACTCTCCGTACTGCAACTGGATTTAGGGCTGGCGCCTCCGATCGTCGATCTGCTATTGGGCGGCGAGGGGAAAGAGGGACCGTTACGCGAACTGACCATGATCGAAGAATCGATTCTGGGCAGCGTCATCGACATTATCTGCCGCGAGTTGACGATTGCCTGGCAACCGGTCGGCTTGAGCTTTGTTTTTGAACGCCGCCAGATGCAGACCCAGGTGGCGCGCGTAATCTCGGTCACCGAAAAAACTCTCTGCCTGAGCTTTGAGATTCGCATGCAGCATAGTTCAGGATTGCTGAATCTGGCTTTCCCTGCCATTGTTTCGAACACGATTCTGCGCCGGTTGACGACCGAGTGGGGGCGGCTGCGTCGCCATTCCAACGAGACGCTGAATCTGATGAAGAGCAAGGCCAAGCGCATCCGTTTCGGCTGTTCGCTGCAGTTGCCTACGGTGCGCATTGCCGCCCGTGAATTGGAGCATATTGCGCCGGGCGATGTGTTGCGCCTGAACTTGAGCGCCAACGCGCTTTCGGAATGGCGCGTTTCTGGTCGGCCGCTTTCGATGGGCCGTCCCATGCGGAACGGATCGCACCGCGCCGCGCATATCGAGAGCCTTCTCACTACTGGAGGGGGTAAATGATGAACTATCTTGACTGCTGGACCTCTGTGGCGACGGCTCTGTTTTCCCAGGCGCTGGCCGGCGAACCGGAATTAAGCGAATCGTTGCCCAAGCCACTTGGCAATGGCTCCATTGGTTTTGCCGCGACCGTTGAAGGCGATGTTAAAGGTCGCTTTGCCATTATGCTCGACGGCTCCATCTTCGAGGCTCCCCTGATGGGCGATGGGGCCGACCAGAAGGCGGGTTGGAACGAACTGTTGCGGGAGACAGTCAATTCGGCGGCCGGAGAATTGCTGGCCAAAGAGGGCAAAAAATGCCAGGTAAAGAACTTCGAGGAGATTACGGGCGAAAGCCAGGTCTCGCGCGCCTTCCAGTTGCGGGCCGGAGACAAATCCTGGACGATCCTGGTGCGCGACGAGGTGCGCGCCGTCGAGGCGGCAAAGCCTGTTTCTGCGCCCGCGCCACAACCGCCGGCCGCGCCACCACCGCCGCCAAGCAGAACTGCGGCCAGTGCTGGCGGCAGCGAATTGCCGGCGATGAGTTCAGGTCTCGAGTTGTTGCTCGATGTGGAGTTGGACGCTTCGTTGCGCTTCGGATCGCGCGAGATGCCGTTGGGAGAGATTCTCGAACTGGGGCCGGGCGATGTGGTCGAACTCGATCGCTATGTGGCCGATCCGGTCGATCTGATCGTTGGCGACAAAATCGTGGCTCGTGGCGAAGTGGTGCTAGTGAACGGTAACTTCGGGTTGCGCATCACCGAGGTCGCCGCGCCGCTGAAACGGTTGGAGAGCATTCGATGCCTCTTCTAAGCTGCCATTTGGCGTTAGGCATAAGCAAATTCGGGATAAATAATTAGGGGCCAAGCAAGATGATTCGCGAAAAGATGATGGGAGATTTCGGAAAAACTACTGCGGCCAACTGGCCGGGAGCGGCTCGTGCTGCCGTTTCGGCGGGACTCTTTCCGGCTTGCGCCAATCCTCGCTGCCGCTCCGGCTGGATGCATATTTTACGTCGCCGCGAGACGCCGGTCTTCGAGGGCGGATGGTGCTGCTCGCCGGCCTGTACGGCGGTCTGCGTGGAGGCGGCGATCCGGCGCGAGATGGATGGTCGGGGCACGGCCATGGACAGTCATCATCACCGGATTCCGTTGGGTTTGACAATGCTTCAGCAGGGCTGGATTACGCTGAGCGAACTGCGCGCGGCGCTGGCGGCGCAAAAAGCCGCTGGCGGCGGCAAGCTCGGCGCCTGGCTGGTGCGCAAGCAGGGCGTTAGCGAGGAACTGGTGACGCGGGCCTTGGGCTTGCAGTGGGGCTGTCCGGTGCTGGGCATGGAATTCCATGCGCCGGAGGGGTTGACCTCGCTGGTGCCGAGGTTCTTTATCGACGCCTTTGGGGCCCTGCCTTTGCGCGTGGCAGCCGGAAAAATCTTGTATTTGGGCTTTGAGGACCGGCTCGATCCCGCTCTGGCGCTAGCTATCGAGCGCATGACGGGCTTGCGCGTCGAATGCGGGTTGGTGCGGGAGTCGCAATTTCGGCCGGCGCATACGCATATGCTCGAAGCGCGTTTTCCTTCGGTGGAATTGATTGAAGCCGGCACCGAGCCGGCCTTGACTACGGCTTTGGCCAATGCTGTCGAGCGCTTTCGTCCCATCGAGGCTCGTTTGGTGCGCGTGCACGATTGTTTCTGGTTGCGAATGTGGATGGGGCCACAGCAGGGACCGATTCCCGAGTTGGGATCGATCAGGGACTTGATCGGTTCGACATGCAGCTAGGGCATTTTCACCGGGTGGTGTGATGGAAAGCGGTGTAGTGGAAAGTGGTGTAGTGGAAATATGGGTGCCCCACCATCGCCGTCCGCCGTGGCGGACGGTGATGGTGGGTTGGAAAAGACTTCACACTTTACGTGCAACGGTGAAAATGCTCTACCAAGGAAGCGTTGCCGCGTGCTTCGCATTCTGGTCTGTGCGCCGCGCTGCGATAGGCCGCGGCGTGCCTGGCAAGGAAAGCCTATCGGTGGACCGCAGGCGACTTCAATGGGTTTTGGATGAACGGAATTTTTTGATTTCGGCTCATGGACCGTGTCAAAGCGCCGATAGGGTAAACAGTGAGTAGGGGGGCTCGAGATGGGTGAAATTCGGACGTTGATTGTCGATGATTCCTCGGTAATGCGTAAGATCGTTGAACGGTCGTTGCGCCAGGCCGGGCTGGACCAGTTGGTTGTGCACGAAGCCGGCAATGGTACCGAAGGGCTGGATGTATTGAAGACCCAGACGGTGGATCTGATTCTATCCGACATTAATATGCCTTCGATGGACGGGCTTGAGTTCTTGCGCCAGATCAAGGCGCAGAATCTGGCGCCGAATGTGCCTGTGGTCATGATCACCACGGAGTCAAGCGAAGAACACGTGAAGCAGGCGATCGAAGCCGGCGCGCAGGGCTATATCCGCAAGCCGTTTACGGCCGAGCAGGTGAAAAAACGCGTACTTTCTTTATTGCCTGCGGCTTAACGGAGGCCACAATGATTCTTAATGGTGTGCGTTCTGGTTCAATCGCGACACGAAATGGCGGTGCAAAGGAAAGGGAACAAAGGATGTCTGTATCATTACGCGACTCTGTGCAGCTAGTCTCCGATCCGAAAAAGCTGGATGAAAGCGTAATTGAGGTCTTTCAGCTGATGATTGGAGTTGAATGTCGGTGGGAAAACAAGCAGCCCGTCTCTGAAAGCGAGACGGTGACCTCGGTGGTTGGTTTCGGTGGCATGTTAAGCGGCGCTTGCGTCTTCCGTTCCGGTGTGACTGCCGCGCGCAAGATCGCCGAGCAAATGACCGGAATGGAGTTCACCGAGGTTGACGATACCGTCAAGGATGCCGTCGGCGAGATTTGCAACATGTTGGCGGGCGCCTGGAAGGGCAGGTTTCCAAACCTGGCTGCGAACTGTGGGCTTTCGGTCCCGGCCGTCATTACCGGGCGGGACTATAACCTCCACGTGCAGGCTCCCGAATTCCAGATCCACCACATCTATCGCTTTGAAGATGTCTTTTTCGAGGTCACAATCGTTTGTGACGGAATACAGTAATTCGCTCCGAGGCTGACTCTCTGTCTTCCGCGCCTTGCTCGCTTCTCCTTTCTAATCATGTTCTAATCTCTCTTCGGCCCAATAGGTTATCCAGATGCAAGTGCTCTCCTGTGCGATAGGAGAGCACGCCATGGATAGCGGTTACTATGCGGCGATGACGGGACTGGTGGCGCGGACCCAGGCGCTGGATACGGCTGCGGCCAATTTGGCCAATGCCCAGACGCCCGGTTATAGGGCTGAGCGGGAATATTTTCGCTCGGTTTTGCTTGGTCCCGATGCGCAAGACTCGCAGTTGGGCCAAACCGTGAACAACTATGGATTGTTGGGCGGCGACCATCTGAGCATGGCGCAGGGCGCGTTGTCGCAGACTGGCAATCCGCTCGATCTGGCCGTTGAAGGTATGGGGTTTTTCATGGTGCAGACGCCCAACGGCGTCCGCTATACCCGCGATGGCGGCTTTCACCGCGCGCCCAATGGACAATTGATTACGCAGTCGGGCGAGCAGGTGCTCTCGACGACCGGACAGCCGATCGTGATTCCTCCCGGCGAGGTTTCGGTCGGTTCCGACGGTTCGGTTTCCGTCGATGGCGGAACCGTGGCGCTGGTCGGCGTCTTCACTTTTCCTCAAGGTACCGAATTAACACCGGAGGGCGCCAATCGTTATGTGGCGCCGCAGGGCGTTAAGGCCGTACTGGCCCGCGATGCCGCCGTTCATCAGGGCGCGCTTGAAAGTGCCAATCAGGATGTTGTGCAGGGATCGCTGAACCTGATCATGATGCAGCGTCAGGCTGAGATGATGCGGCGGGCGCTCACTGTCTTG
>PMHC01000233.1:0-8776 GCA_003156495.1 Acidobacteriaceae bacterium | reverse complement strand
CAGCGGCATGAGCGCGCAGCAACTGAACCTGGATACGATCGCCAACAACTTGGCTAACTCGTCGACGACTGGTTTTCGCCAGTTACGTCTGCAGTTCCAGGACATGCTCTATCAGAACATGGTGACGCCCGGCGCCGCGCAGAGCGAGAATACGGTTTCGGCCGGATTGCAGATCGGCTTGGGCACCAAGTCGGCCGCCACCGAGGTGATCAATACGCAGGGCTCGTTGAACGAGACCGACAACGAATACGATCTGGCGATCGAAGGCAATGGCTTTTTCCAGATTCAGCGCCCAGACGGCACGACCGCCTACACGCGCGCTGGCCAGTTTCACTTGAATGGCGAAGGGACCATGGTGACCACCGATGGCGATACGCTGATTCCCACGATCACTGTCCCCTCCAATGCGACCAAGGTCACCATCACCGAATATGGCGTGGTGAATGCGACAATTTCCGGTCAGACTACAGGTTCGCAACTGGGGCAGATTCAGTTGGCGACCTTCCCCAATGCGGGCGGGCTCGAGAATATCGGTTCCAACCTTATGCAGCAAACCACCAGCTCTGGCGATGCGATCACGGGCAATCCCGGTGGCGCCGAAGGTTTGGGAACCCTGCAGCAGGGTTACTTGGAAAATTCCAATGTCGACGTGGTGACCGAGTTCGTTCAGATGGTGCTGGCGCAGCGGGCCTACGAGTCGAATTCGAAGGTGATCAAAGCCGCCGACGAGATGTATTCGCAAGTCAACACCATGGCGCAATAAACCTGTGGCCTATAAACCTCGGGGCGGGGTTGCGCGAGAGCTGACGGCTCGGAGGCTGTTATGGGACGGGGAGAGAAATTGAAGATGGGTGGCTGGAACAATGCGTGGGCGGGGGTGGGTCTGTTGATCGCGATGGCGATGAACGCGTTTGTGGCGCATGGCCAGTCTGCCCCTCTGCTTCCGAGCGCATCTCGGGCCGCGGTAGCCTTCGATGCGGTTCTGCGCGAGATCGATGACGTCTCGACCGGAGATCGCTGGCTGCTGTTAAGAAGTTCCAATCATCCGGGGGCTCCGGGGCGTCTGGTGCTGGTTTCTGGTCCGGGGAAAAAATTGGGCCCGGCGACTGCCGATACGCTGTCGCCAGCGGTTTTGGCCGCAATCAAGCCGACGGTGCGGTTGGTGATTCATGCCAGAGACTATGTGATTGTAGAGGAGCATACGGCGCTGGTCGATGCGCGACTGGAAGCGGTAGCGCTCGGTTCGGCGGCCAGCGATGCGCCTCTCCGGGTGCGTCTGAAGGTTGGCGGCAAGATCGTTGGCGCGGTAGCTACGGGACCTGGGCACGCAATTTTGGCGCCGGAGGCGGAGTGATGAGAATCAAATGGATAGTATGGGCCATTTTGTGCGCGCTGCTGGCGCCGGCGGCAAATGCGCTGAAAAAAAGCGATTCCGCCACCTTTTCGGCTAAGGCCACGCCGCCGGAAGATGCGCTGCGGAATTGCATGACGCGGGTACGTGCCCAACAAGCGGCGGAGGTGCGGACTTCGGGGTCGCTTTGGAACCCGAATGGTCAACTCGTGCGCCTGGGTACCGACGTAAAAGCCTACCGGCTTCACGACGTAGTTTCCATTGTCGCCAGCTAACGGCGGCTGGCGCGTGAGAGAAAAATAATGCGCGACGGCGTGCGCGGAAAAGACGATGCACAGAATATGTGACGCATGGATTAGATCGGTGGAGCAGGAATGGCGCGGGAACGGTTGCTGGCAATGAGGTTGAGAATGCACAGGGTGTTGGGAGCGAGCAGAGATCGAAGATTTGGCCGGGCTGCCGGCTGGTGGGCGACAGCATTGGCTGTGGTCTTTCTTTTGGCGGCGGTCGAAAGCCGTTCCGAAGAGGCCAGGCGCAAGGCGCGGGTCAAGGATGTGGCCTCGATTGAGGGCATTCGCGATAATCAGCTTGTCGGCTACGGTTTGGTGGTGGGCCTGCACGGTACGGGAGATAGCAAGCAGACTATCTTTCCTAAACAGACGCTGGTTACGGCTCTGCAGCGTATGGGCATTATCGTGCCGCAGTCGGGAACCGAAGGCGTCAGCAACATGCAGGTGAGGAATGTGGCGGCGGTCTTTATTGTGGCCACGCTGCCGCCCTTCAGCACTCCGGGCAGCAGGATTGACATCACTGTTTCCTCGGTCGGCGATGCGCGTTCGATCGAGGGTGGAATTCTGGTGATGACGTCGCTCTACGGTCCTGACGGGCAGATCTACGCTGAGGCGCAGGGCGCGCTGGTCTTGGGCGGTTATTCCGTCACGGCTGGCGGCAGCTCGAAAACGATGAATTATCCCACGACGGCGCGTATTCCCGGAGGCGCGCTTGTCGAGCGGTCGGTGCCCTTCGATTTGAAGTCGATGCGTACCGTCGATGTTGTGCTGAACGATGCCGATTTCCATACGGCAGAGCAGATGGCGGCAGCCATCAATCAGACGTTAGGCTCGATGCGCGCGCACGCCTCCGATAGCCGGCGCATACAGATTGCTTCGTTGCCGGGCGAGGATCTGGCGGCGCTGCTCGATAAGGTCGAACAGGTGGAGGTCGATGTCTATCCGCGGGCCAAGGTGGTCGTCAACGAGCGGACGGGAACTGTCGTCATTGGCGGGATGGTGCGTCTGCAGCCGGTCTCGATCTTGCATGGCGGTTTGAGCGTGAATGTGATTTCAAGAACCGAGGTTTCACAACCCAATCCCATGTCGGCGACAGGAACCACGCAGGTCGTACAACAGACGACTGTACAGGCGCAGGACAAGCCGGTAAACCGGATTGACCTGAAAGAAGGCGCGACGGTTGAGAATTTGGTACAAGAATTGCAACGTACTGGAGCAGGAGCGCGGGATGTGATCTCGATTCTGCAGGCGATGAAGGAGGCCGGTGCATTGGAGGCCGACCTGGAAGTACTGTAGCGGTTGACTGAATTTTGTACATGGAGCCATTTGTACGTGGAGCGAATAGACACAGAAGGGGGCGAGTCTGGTGTTAGCGAGTGCGATAGGTGAAAGCATGGTTGCGGCGCAAGCGATAGGTACGACCGCTCCGCAGGCGGAAAATGAGGCTTCACCGCGTCTGATGCGGGCCGCGCATCAGTTCGAGGGGCTGATGATGAAGGAGTTATTGAAGCCTTTAACCAGCGGGGACGGGCTTACCGGCGAGGACGATGATTCCGACTCCGGCGCCGGTTCTGAGGGCGCGCTGAGCGAGTATGCCTCCGAGGTGCTGGGCCAGGCCATGAGCGAAGGTGGCGGTTTCGGTATTGCAAACCAAATTATCGGGTCTCTTTCCCATTCTGGTAACCAGGGCGAAAAAGGAAAAGTAACCAAAATCTGACACCAGAATAACGTGATGAGAACTCCTGAATGACTAGAGTGATTAGTAAAGGCTCCGATAGACCTTACAGGGAGAAACAAAAATGGACATCAGCACAAGTTTGAATGGGTTAGGGTCGCTACTGGGAATTTCTTCGACGTCGTCTTCTTCGGTTTCCCAGAGTCAGAGCGGCAAGGCTGCTTCCGGCAATGCGCTCGATGGCGATCAGGCAACATTTAGCAGTGTCGGGAACGGGTTTTCGCAGATGGCCTCCGGCGACGATGTGCGCGCCGACAAGGTTGCGTCGATACAGAGTGCGCTGGCGGCGGGTACGTATAGCGTACCTTCATCCGCGGTGGCCTCCTCAATGATCGATTCGATGTTGAGCAGCGGACGATAATTTCTGTCTTTGAGAGGAGCAGGCATGTTGACCGACCAAGCGGCCGCGCAACTTGAAAGCGATCTTGCCGGCAAGCAGCGCGCTGGCGGAGAGCGGAGATGGCGTTTGCGGCCTTCGGAGGAAGGGCTTCGGCCGGCAAACGGGGAAACTCTGCCGAAGCAGGAGCAAACCGATCCAGAGCTCAAGGAACTGGTGGTTGAAGCTTCGCGCTCTCTGGCCCGTTGGGATGCCGACCGGCTAGAGGAACTGGCCCTATCCTGTCAGGCGTTAAACCGCAAGCTGCCACCCGATACCGTGGAGGCGCGGGCATCGTTGGCGCGACAGGCGCAGGATGCGGTTTCCGATATGGCGGTCTTCGCCAGGGTATTGGAGGCGACGCGGGCCAATCTTGATGTGATGAGCAGGCTGAGTGATCTGCACGCGGGCAAGGTTGAGTATAGCCAGCGGCAGGTGCAAGGCCTTTGGATGATGGAGAACAGGCATGGGAACCATTAGTGGTGCACTGAGTCTCATCACCGGAGCGCTGGATGCCGATCAGTCAGCGCTCGATGTTGTGGCCAATAACGTGGCCAACGCCAATACCACCGGATATACCGAAGAAAAGGCGAGCTTCAAAGAAAACGATTCGATCACGATCAACGGGGAAACTGTGGGGCAGGGCGCAACGGAGACCGGATCCACTTCGCAGCGAGATAGTGTTTTGCTGCAGCGCCTGAACCAGCAACAGCAATTGGAGTCGTCATCGAGTACGCGGCTGTCGGCGCTGAACGATGTACAGAGTTTATTTAAGGTGAACGCCAATTCATCTTCTTCCTCGGGGGGTGATATAGGCAGTGACATTACCAGCTTCTTCGATTCGTTTTCCAGCATGGAAAGCGAGCCTTCCAGTTCTTCTTACCGCGAAGCCGTGCTTTCGGCGGCCAGTACGCTGGCCAGCGATGTCTCCAGCTCGGCGAGCAGCCTGAACGAACAAAAGGCGGCGGTGGATCAGGAGGCTTCAAGCGTGGCCAGTCAGGTGAATGCGCTGACCACTTCGATTGCGCAGTTGAACAAACAAATTACGGCTACTTCGCCGGATTCCGACGCGGGACCGCTTGAAGATCAGCGGCAAACCGACATCAGTTCATTGTCAAAGCTGATCGGCATCAATCAGGTGAGCGAGAAAAATAACGGTTTGCAGATTACGACGACCTCCGGCCGCGTGCTGGTTGATGGAGACACGAATTTCGATCTGACGACGGGCACCAGCGATGGCGTCACGCATTTTTATGTCGGAGCGACGGATGTAACCTCGGAGTTGGCTGACGGCGGTGGTCAGTTGGGCGGTTACCTGACGGCGCGCG
This sequence comes from Acidobacteriaceae bacterium, assembly GCA_003156495.1. Classification (GTDB taxonomy): domain Bacteria; phylum Acidobacteriota; class Terriglobia; order Terriglobales; family Acidobacteriaceae; genus Telmatobacter. The sequence continues at coordinate 3,696 of PMHC01000233.1, read as the reverse complement.
ACACCGACATTGCAGGTACGCTGGCCTCGCTCGATCAATTGGCTTATAGCATCTCTACCACGGTGAACTCTCAAAACGCTTCGGGAACCGATTTGGACGGCGCCGCGGGCTCCAATATCTTCAGTGAGCCCACGACGGCTTCCGGCAGCGCGCTGGCGATGAGCGTGACGATGACCGATTCCGATAAAATCGCCGCGTCTACAGCCAACGAGGGGACTGGAGGCAGCACGAATGTCATGGCCATGGCTGGACTCGCCAGCTCGGCATTTGTCAGCGGAAAGACGCCCAGCAACTACTATTCGAGCATAGTGAGTACGCTGGGCACGACTGTTTCTGAAGTCAGCACCGAGCAAACAGCGCAGAAATCCTCTGTCAGCCAATTGCAAACCCAGGTCGACTCGACCTCCGGCGTCAATTTGAACGATGAGGCCGCCTCATTGACAACGTATGAGAGAAGTTATCAGGCCGCATCTCATGTCTTCTCGATCTTGAACGGAATTTATGCGATGGCGTTGAATTTGGGAGAAACGACGACGGTTTCTTAAAGCTAAGAAAGAGATGTGCGGGGCGACTGCGCACGACGATTGCGCTGCAACTTGGAGGAGAAATTAATGCGAGTAGACCCAAACTATATCAGCAAGATGGTCAGTTCGCTGGATAAAGTGACAGCATCGGAGCAAAGTCTCAGCGAAGAGTTATCGAGCGGGGTGCGCGTAAATTCCTTGAGCGACGATCCGGTTGCGGCCGCCGAGAACGTGGTGCTGCTCAATCAGATTCAGCAGGAGGATTCTTTTACCGAAACCGCCAACTCCGTTACCGGCCAGTTGCAGGTAGCCGATTCAGCCTTGGGCAGCGTGGTGACCGAGTTGACCTCGGCTATTTCGTTGGCGACCAGCGCCAATAATGGGACATTAAGCACGACGGACGTCCAATCGGTCTCTACCCAATTGACGGGGATTCTTACTGAAGTGACTTCGCTGGCCAATACCAGCTATCAGGGACAGTATATTTTTGCCGGCAGCATGACCTCGACGGCTCCTTTTAGCACGACCATTTCCGGCTCCACGGCCACTACAGCCTACAACGGCGACAGCAACATCAACTATGTCCAGACACCCAGTGGCCAGAAGATTCAATTGAACGTGCCGGGAGATTCGATCTTTATGGGAAGCGGCACCGACAGCGTCTTCGGCGCCTTGAATTCGCTGATCTCCGATTACGCCAGCGGTACTGTCAATTCCTCGCAAGCGGCCAGCGATATGGCGGCATTGAATACGGCGTTGAATTATCTTTCCGGTCAGCGGGTCGTTCTCGATAATTCCATCAATCAAGTCTCGGCCGCCTCCGACGCGCTGACCAGCGAAAATATGCAGTTGGTTGCCAAACAGACGGATCTGCTGCAAACCGATACGGCCACGGTGGCTACGCGGCTTTCCACCGCGGAGACGCAACAGACAGCGCTCGAAGACGTCATCTCAACGCTCGATGCCTCTTCCAGCAATCTCTTCGAAAAGTTGAGTTAGAGCATTTTTACCCATAGTGTATAGAATTCAGGATCGTCGAGTTGACGCGAAGATCAGTGAGCGGCAACCTTCAACAAGATTCGGCACTCTACCTCATTGGTAAAAATGCTCTAGTAAAGCGGAACGGCCGTTCTACGCGAACCGTTTATACTCAATCGGAAAGGACACTGTGGTGCTCGCTCCGATCCGATTTCTTTGGAACTCCACTCGCGGTCATCGCCTCGCTCCGTGGCGGAGCGAGTTTCTGCGCTGGCGGGTTGAGACTTATTCCGGTAAGCGGGCGGAAACCCTCACCTTCAAAGACATCTTCGGCTTCATGTGGGCCTCGCGTTGGGAGCTTTTATGCTTCCTGGTCTGGATCGAGCGACTGGAACGCGAAGCGCGGAGGCGGGCCTGATGATCGGCGGAGCGAAATTGCGCGTGAGATTTGGATTTTGTAGCTTGGCGTTTATTTTGGCGGCGGTAGTTTGGTTTGCGGGCGATCTGGTCCGGGCGCAGCAGTTGCCGCCGCTCGAATCGCCCAAACCCCTGCAGAGCGAGCAGAGTGAGATGCCGAGCCTGCGGGTAACGACAACGGAGGTTCTGGTTCCGACGTTGGTCGAAAAGCGCGGAGGCGGAGTCGTCTACGGTCTGAAGCCCAGCGACTTTATTCTGGAAGACAATGGCGTACCGCAAAAGATTCGGGTGCAAGAGGAGATGGATACCGCGCCGGTAGCGCTGGTCGTAGCCGTGGAACTAGGCGGCGCCAGCGTGCTGGAGTTCGACAAACTCGCCAAGTTAGGACCGTTGCTTGATGTCTTCCTCTCCGATCCGCATAGCCAGGTGGCGCTGGTTGGTTTCGACTCCGTACCGCATTTGATCCAGGACTACACTCATGCCGGCGATCAGGTAAACACCGAGTTGAAGCAGTTGCAGCCGGGCGACGGCGGCGCGGCGATTCTGGATACGGTCAACTATGGCGTAACGCTGCTCGAAACACAGCCCAAGGAATTCCGCCGCGTTCTGCTGCTGATTAGCGAGGCGCGCGACCACGGCAGCAAACACACCAAGCCGGTGCAGTTGATCCGCAAGATCGGCGAGTCGGATGTGCTGGTGTTGAGCGTCTCGTTTTCGCCGGCACTCGCCGAGCTGGCGCACGACGTGAAGGATTCCGGCGAGGACCGGACCATGAACATGATCTCCGCGCTGGTGATGGCGGTGAATGCCTTCAAAAAAAATATAGCCAAGGAGGTGGCCGAGGAGAGCGGCGGGGAGTACACCACCTTTACCGGCGACAAGCGCTTCGAGGCTCGCGTGGTGGATGCGGCTAAACATGCCCGCAACCGCTATCTGATCACCTTCAGCCCTTCGAGCCCAACGCCGGGGCTGCATACGATCCGCGTGCGTACGGCCCAGGACTACGGCGCGCACATTGTGGCGCGGGCCAATTATTGGGCCGATGGGCCGCAGTAAGCACGATGGCGGACGCCTTTTCGCGGAATTGCGTAGAAGAGGGAAGTTTTTCAATAAGATTCCCCGCGGCAAGAGGATTTTCCTCGAAGGAGGCGTTCATGGTAATCTCACTTTAGACACTGAAGAGTGGATCTGAGAGAACGAGGAGTAATCGACGCCGTGTTGGCGACTCATACGAAAACTGAATTGATTGCGCGCTTCCGTACCCACGAAACGGACACCGGTTCGCCGGAGGTCCAGATCGCGATTCTGAGCGAGCGGATTAGCGACCTGACCGAACACTTTAAAACCCACAAAAAGGACCATGCCTCCCGGCGTGGATTGCTGATGTTGGTGAGCAAACGCCGTCGTCTGCTGGACTATCTGAAGACACATGATTCAGATCGTTACCGCGATGTGATCGGCAAACTTGGCATCCGCAAGTAACCAGAAAGCCTACATTGAACCGGAAGCGCTCAGACCGGACACTGGTTGCGGTCTCCGTCCCATTCGGAACGCCGGACCCAAGCTCATTCGACGGCTCGCCATCTCTGCGCGAGCCGTTGCACAGGTGTCGCCGCATGCCGCGGCGCACCTTTTTTTTACAGGTTTCCCTAGCGAACAATACGAAACGAGGACACTATGTCTACCAAGCATGAAGTAGCCGTCGAGCTTGCCGGCGGCAAGCGGCTGGTCTTTGAGACCGGTCGCATGGCCAAGCAAGCCTCTGGCGCCGCACTGG
>PMHC01000311.1 GCA_003156495.1 Acidobacteriaceae bacterium | reverse complement strand
GACGCGCTGGGCGGCATCATGGGCGAGGTCACAGACGCGGTTGGCATTCAGTTCCGGTTGCTCAACGCCTCGCGCGGCCCCGCCGTTTGGAGCCCGCGCGCGCAGTGCGACAAACAGCTTTACCGCGTGCACATGCGCCAGATGCTCGAATCGCAGCCCGGCCTCCACATACGGCAGGCCGAAGTGGTCGGGCTCGTCGTGGAAAAGCAGGGAACAGGGAAGAGGGAAGAGGGAACAGAGGCTAGGGACGCGGCGCGGCGCGTGCTGGGGATTGTGCTGCGCGACGGCCGCCAGCTTTTGGCCGGCGCGACGATCGTCACTACCGGAACTTTTTTGAATGGCCTGATCCACTGCGGCGAGCAGCAATACCCTGCCGGCCGTTCGGGCGAGGCGGCTAGCGTGCTGCTGGGCGAAGCGATTCGCGCGCTGGGGCTGCGCATCGTCCGGCTCAAGACGGGAACGCCGCCGCGCCTCGACGGCCGCACGATTCGCTGGGAGTGCTTCGCCGCCCAGCCCGGCGACGCCGAGCCGACGCCCTTCAGCTTTCGCACGAAAAAAATTCTGCAGCCGCAGATCGCCTGCCACATCGCCTTCACCACGCCGGAAACGCTGCGCATTGTTCGCGAGAACGTGCATCGCTCGGCGATGTACTCAGGAAGAATCAAAGGCATCGGCCCGCGCTACTGTCCGTCGATCGAAGACAAGATCGTCAAGTTTCCCGACAAGACGCAGCACCAGTTTTTTCTCGAACCCGAAGGCCTGCACACGCACGAGGTTTACTTGAACGGCATGAGCACCTCGCTGCCGATGGAGGTGCAGTGGCAAATGGTCCACTCGATTCCCGGCCTCGACAAGGCGGAGATGCTGCGCCCCGGCTACGCTATCGAGTACGATTCGGTTGACCCGACGGAACTGAATCGCTCGCTGCGCGTGAAATCCATTGCAGGGCTTTATCTCGCGGGCCAGATCAACGGCACCAGCGGCTACGAGGAGGCGGCCTGCCAGGGCATCATGGCCGGCATCAACGCCGCGCTCTGGCTCAAGGGCCAGCCGCCTTTTACGCTTGACCGCAGCGAGGCCTATACCGGCATTCTTATCGACGATCTGATTTCGAAAGGCACCAACGAACCCTATCGCATGTTTACTTCGCGCGCCGAGTTCCGATTGAACCTGCGCATTGACAACGCCGACCGCAGGCTTACACCGCACGGCCGGCGGCTGGGCCTGATCGACGACGCAAGCTGGGCCGCTTACGAACAAAAGCAGGCACGCATGGCCGCGCTGGCCGCGCTGCTTTCTTCCGGCAAAGTCGATGCGGAAAAGCTGGCCCGCGCCGGCCTCGGCGACGAGCCCTCCATCGCCGGACTCACCTGGGCGCAACTGCTCAAGCGTCCCGAGGTCAAAATCGAGTCGCTGCTTGGCGTTCTTCGCGACGATTTCGTTCGCGATCCGCTGCTGGCCGAGTTTGTTGAGCAAAAAACGGAAGCCGATGCCGACCCCGCGATTCTGCGCTCCGCGCGACGCAGCGAGGCTCGCGCCGTTGAAACCGAATTCAAATTTGCCGGCTATCTGGAGCAGCAGAAAAAATCGATTGCGCGGCTCAAGGCCTCCGAGGCGGTGGCGATTCCCGATTGGCTCGAGTACGGCGCGATCAGCGGCCTTTCACGCGAGATGCGCGAAAAACTCGAACGCGTCCGGCCGCAAACGCTCGGCCAAGCCAGCCGCATTCCCGGCGTAACGCCGGCCGCGCTTGGCCTGGTTCACATTTCGATCAAGTTGCAGGGCGAGCGCCGCCGCGCACCGGCTAGCTAGGGCTTTTCACAGTCGCTGTAAAGAGTGAAGTCTTTTCCAACCCCACCTTAGCCGTCCGCCGCGGCGGACGGTGAAGGTGGGGCACCCGTATTTTCACTGCACCGTCCAGTGAAAATGCTCTAGCTGAACAGGTCCTTCATCTTTTCAAGCAGGCCAGGTGAGGCCGGCTTGTTGTCCACTTCCATGGTCTCGGCCAGCTTGGTTACCAGCTCGCGCTGGGCGCGGCTCAGCTTGCGCGGAATCTGCACCAGCACCTTCACGATCAGGTCGCCGCTGCCTTTTTCGTTCAGGAAAGGGACGCCGCGTCCGCGCACGCGCAGCTCGCGGCCGCTTTGCGTGCCCTCGGGAATCTTGATGTTTACCGTGCCGTCGATGCCCTCGATTTCAAACTCCGCGCCTAGCGTGGCCTGCGGAAAGCTGATGGGAATCACGCAGTACAAGTCTTGCCCGTGGCGCTCGAAAAAGTCGTGCGGCCGGATGAAGAGAATAATGTAAAGGTCGCCCTTGGGGCCGCTCGTGCGGCCGGCGTCGCCTTCGCCGGAGTAGCGGATGCGCGTGCCCTCTTCGACGCCCGGCGGCACCTTGACCTTCAGCTTGACCTCGGCCGTGGCGCGGCCCTCGCCGCGGCAGGTCGTGCACGGGTCGCCGATGATTGAGCCGGTTCCTCCGCAGGCCGCGCAGGCGCGCGCCACGGCAAAAAAACCCTGCTGATAGCGAATCTGTCCGCTGCCATGGCAATGGCCGCAGATGGTCGGCCCGCGCCCCGAGGCGCTGCCGCTGCCGTGGCAGGTGGCGCAGGTTTCCAGACGGCGAATCTTCACTTCGGTTTCCGAGCCGAAGATCGCGTCTTCGAAGTTGATCGTCAGATCGAAGCGCAGATCGTCGCCGCGCTGCTGGCGCGAGTTGCGCGCGCCGCCGTGCCCGGTGCCGCCCATCGAAAACATATCGCCGAAGAGATCGCCGAAGATGTCGCCCAGATCGATGCCGCCACCGCTAAACGGGCTGCCGCCAGCGCCTTGCCCGTTCAGGCCGGCGTGGCCGTAGCGGTCGTAGACGGCGCGCTTATCGGCATCGCATAAAACCTGATAGGCCTCGCTGGCCTCTTTGA
>PMHC01000213.1 GCA_003156495.1 Acidobacteriaceae bacterium | reverse complement strand
TCTGCTTCATCCATGTGTCGATAACCGCGCCCAGCTTGGCCTGCTTCAGCAGGGCCTCATCGGAGATGCCCGTGGTCGAAACATAGCCCTTGATCTTGGCCAGCTTGGCCTGGACTTCGGGATCGTTATCCTTCAGACGGCTGATGCGTCCCAGAATCTCGCTCAGGTCGATAGGCTCGACCGAAATTCCCGCCGTTTCCAGAATCCGTTCGGAGTAGCGGACGGTATTGAAGGCCGCCGGACGCGCGCNNTGCCGTACTGCATCATGTTGTTGCAACAGCTCATTTTGCCGCAGAAGCTATCGCGCCGGTCGGCAATGGTCATCTTGCCGGAAAAATCGGGCGTGGCCTGCACGAGCACGGGAACCTTGAGGCCGGAGAGGCGGATGGCGTCAACAATGCCACGCTCTTCGCCGAAGTTAGGCAGCGTAACGATGATGCCATCGATTTCTTCGGCATGCTTCTTGAACAACTCTGCGCAACGTTGTGACTCGGCGTAGGTTTCCACGGCACCGTATTTTGACTCCTCGGGACCGAGAACGATCGGCTCCGCGCCGGCGTTTTTCAGTGTGGCGATAATCTCGTCCCGGCCGCTTTTGGCCAGATGATCGGGGAAGAAGCCGCGATTCCCCACGATGACTCCAAATGTCATTTTGCGTTGTGCTGCCATTGTTCAATGCTCCTTAGATCCGTTAGCGGATCGAGTTCAAGTGATTGGGGTCTCAAACCCCGTAGATCGATTACAGTTTTGCGGGCGTGGTGCAAAACCCCGCCCGTTGCCGTGCTTATTTGCCAGCGCGGCGAGGACGAAACTTGATGATGTAAGCCAGCCCCAGAATGAAGAGCGTCCCGCCCCACCAAATCGGAGCGTGCAGATACGACAGCTCCACGGGAGCGACGATGCCCGTCACCAGCTCGGAGAGGCCGTAGCCCAGAATCAGCACGCCGTAGATGAACAGCATTACGCCGATAAAAAACCAGATCTGAATGCCTGTACGCATAACTCTTCGCTCCTTACCAGAAGATGATGTTGAGGGCTATGAACAAAACCACGACAACGCTGGCCCACATCCATTCGGATTTGTAGAACGGCACGGCATCCGCAGCGGGCAATTTGGTGGCGCCGTATACCAGCCCATCCAGCTCGGCTACTGGCCGCGGCTTGGTGAGCAGACTGACGACGACGATCACGAGGGTGGCGAACAGGAAGGCCCAGCCGGCGCGGTAGACATTTTCAGCCATCGGCTTGGCATCGGGCGAAAGCGCGACAATCGCCAGCGCCGCCGGGTTGAACTTCACCCACAGAAACAGCCCTGCCGAGAAGATGATGCCGAGCAAAAGCCCCAGAAAGCCTGCCATCCGGGTAGCGCGTTTCCAGAACATACCGAAGAGAATCGCGGCCAACAGCGGCGCGACAAAGATCGAGAACAGCGCCTGCACGTAGTCCATGATGCCGTGGAACTGTTGCACCAGATAGGCGGCGCCGATCGAAACCAGCACGCCGACCACAATCGACATTCGCCCGACCATTACGTAGTGGCTATCCGGCTTGCTCTTGCGCATCAGCGGCTTGTAGATGTCGTAAGTCCACACCGTCGAGAAAGCACTGACGTTGCCCGCCATGCCGCTCATAAATCCAGCGATCAGCGCGGTGATGCCCAAGCCCAGCAAACCTGGGCCCATGTAGCGAACCATCATCAGCGGAAGAGCCTGATTGTAAGTGTGCAATTCGGAACCGGGCGCGCCGCTCAAAACCTTCTTCTGGTAATCGGCGGTAAGGTTGGTCTTGGTCATGGCGGCCGAGCAGCCAGCCTGATTCGAAGGCACGCCTGTCGAAGAAGCCGCGCAGGCGGTCACCACATCCTCGCCCACCAGTTGGCGGCGGCTGCCATCGGGATTCTGCAACAGCACCAGGCCCAGCAGGCCGGGCAGAATCACGATAAAAGGCACGGCCATTTTAAAGAAGGAGCCGATGATCGGCGCCATCTTGGCGGCGTGAAGATTACGCGCGGCCAGCACGCGCTGCACCACCAGAAAGTCCGTGGTCCAGTAGCCAAAGCTAATCACGAAACCCAGGCCAAAAATAATGCCGGTCCAGTGCACGCCCATCGGATTGGCGGAAAAGCTGCCGGTATCGCGCCACACATGCAGGTAGCTGTCGGAGCCGAGGGTCGAGATGATGCGCGCCTTCAAGCCCGCCGGGCCGCCGGCCTGCACCAAGCCGAGAATCGGCACCAACAACGCGCCGCCCCAGATCAGCACGAACTGCAAAACCTCGTTGAAGATCGCCGAGCGCAGTCCGCCCAGGCCGACGTAAAGCGCCACGGCCACCGAGCTGACGACAATCGAAAAGTTCAGGCTCCAGCCCAGCACGACCTTCATCACGACGGCCATGGCGAACATGTTGATGCCGCTCATCAGAATCATCTCGATGGCGAAGGCAACAGCAGCCACGCTGCGCGCCTCACCGCCGTAGCGCAGGTTAAGATACCCCGGCACCGAGTGAATCTTGGAGACGTAGTAAAACGGCATCATCATCAGGCCCAAAAAGAGCATGGCCGGGATGGCGCCAACCCAGTACCAGTTGACGGCCAAAATGCCGTATTGGTAGGCCGAACCGGCCCACCCCATCAATTCCAGCGAACCCATGTTGGCCGAAACAAAGCTCAGGCCGGCGATCCAGGCCGTCATCTCGCGGCCGGCCATAAAGAACTCCTCGCTGGTGTTCGAGCGGCCCTTTAGATAAAAGCCGATCCACAGCACCATGGCGAAGTATGTGACGATGACGAGAATATCGAGCAGGCGGAGATGCGCGAGCGGTTCCGTACTAAGGGCGAGCAATGCCGGCAATGAAGCCAAAGAGCCGGTGGCGATCGAAGCTGCGAGCGAAGCGAACATGAACATCACCTACCAGGGCGAAGGATGCGTCTATCGACGTTCGCCCTTAAGTAAATTGGTTTACTCTCACGATTGTCAAGCGTGTAGCCAGCCTAGAGGGTCGATTGCGCGGCGCAATCGATAAGCTGGCGAAATTCGTGTGAGACAAATCGCGTAAGCGTTTACCCGACAAAGTGTAGCATAGACCGCCCGCCGCGCAAGAGAAAATTCGTATCGCCCCGCAACTTCCCTCATAATTAGCGCAGCAAAGTAAGGAAACGATTTCTGTAAAGTAAAAAAACGCTCGCGGGGGAGGGGGAGAAAGCGGACCCGACTGCGGCCCGCCTCCTCCAAGGGGTTTTACTAGCGAGCCGAAGCCACGGTGCTCTTAGCCGTGGCCTTGGCTGCTGGTTTAGTGGCTTGGGAAGCCGGCTTGTCATCGGAAATCGTGCCCGCTACATCGACGCGCTCGGTCAGCTCCACGAAGGGCCGGCCGTAAAAACTGTCGAGCAGAATGGCACGAAACTCACTGATCAGCGGATAGCGCGGGTTGGCGCCAGTGCACTGATCGTCAAAAGCATCGACGGAGACCGCGTCGAGCTTGGCCAAAAACTCCGTCTCATCCACCTTGGCCTCGCGGATGCTGGCGGGAATCTCCAGCTCTTTTTTGAGCGAATCGACCCACTGGATGAGATTTTCGACCTGCTCGTCCTTGGTCTTTCCGCCCAATTCGAGAAAGCGCGCGATCTCGGCGTAACGGCAGCGGGCCTTGGGCCGGTCGTACTGCGAAAAGGTCGCCTGCTTGGTCGGATTGTCGTTGGCGTTATAGCGGATCACATTCGAGATCAGCAAGGCGTTCGCCAGCCCGTGCGGAATGTGGAAGGCCGCGCCGATCTTGTGCGCCATCGAATGGCAAGCGCCCAAGAAGGCATTGGCAAAGGCCACGCCGGCCAGCGTGGCGGCGTAGTGCACCTTCTCGCGCGCCACCGGATCTTTGGCGCCGTTCTTGTAGGCCGAGGGCAGGTACTGCTTCAGCAGCTTGAGGGCGTGCAGCGCCTGGCCGTCGGAAAATTCGTTCGACATCACCGAGACGTAGGCCTCCAGCGCGTGCACCACCGCATCGATGCCGCCAAAAGCAGTCAGCGATTTGGGCATACTCATCACCAGATTAGGGTCGATAATCGCCATATTCGGCGTCAGCGCATAGTCGGCGATGGGATACTTTTTGCCTGTCGCGTCGTCAGTCACCACGGCGAAGGGCGTCACTTCCGATCCGGTGCCGGAAGTGGTCGGAATGGCGATCATCTGCGCCTTGATTCCCATCTTCGGGAAGGTGTAGATGCGTTTGCGAATATCCATGAAGCGCAGCGCCAGATCCTCGAAATCGACCTCCGGATGCTCGTACATCACCCATGTAATTTTGGCCGCATCCATCGGCGATCCGCCGCCCAGCGCGATAATCACGTCGGGCTGAAAGGCGTTGGCCACATCGACGCATTTGCGCACCGTCGTCAAGTTCGGATCGGCCTGCACCTGATAGAAGCTCTCCACCTCCAGCCCCAATTTCTTGAGCACCTCGATCAGATCGTCGGCATAGCCGTTGCGGAACAAGAAGTTATCGGTGACGATCAGGGCGCGCTTCTTGCCCTTCAGCTCTTTAAGCGCCTCGGGCAGGCATCCGCGGCGGAAATAGATCGAGCGCGGCAGCTTGTGCCAAAGCATATTTTCTTCACGTTTGGCCACGGTCTTTTTATTCAGCAAGTGTTTGGGCCCCACATTCTCCGAGATGGAATTGCCACCCCAGCTTCCGCAGCCGAGCGTGAGGCTGGGCGCGAGATTGAAGTTATACAGATCGCCGATACCGCCCTGCGAAGAGGGCGTGTTGATCAGCACGCGCGAGGTCTTCATCTGCTCGCCGAAGTAGTTCACGCGCTCTTTCTGCTGATCCTGATCGGTATAAAGCACTGACGTGTGCCCGATGCCGCCGATGGCCACCAGCTTGCCGGCCAGCGCCACGGCGTCTTTGAAATCCTTGGCGCGATAGAGAGCCAGAATCGTCGATAGCTTCTCGTGCGCGAACGGTTCGGCCGGCGTGGCGTCGGTCACCGCGCCAATCAGCACCTTGGTCGTGGGCGGCACCGTAACGCCGGCCAGCGCGGCGATTTTGGTCGCGGCCTGGCCTACGATCTTGGCATTCACCGAGCCATTTTTTGCCAGGATAATGCCGCGCACCGCCTCCAGTTCCTTGCCCTCGAGAATGTAGCCGCCATGTCGCGCGAAGCGGTCGCGCACGGAATCGTAAACGGAATCGACGACGACGATGGCCTGTTCGGAGGCGCAGATCACGCCGTTATCGAAGGTCTTCGACATCAAAATAGAAGCCACGGCGCGCCGCTGGTCGGCCGTCTCGTCGATGACGACCGGCACGTTGCCCGCCCCCACGCCGATGGCCGGCGTTCCAGACGAATAGGCCGCATGAACCATGCCCGGCCCGCCCGTAGCCAGAATCAGTTTCACGTCCTTATGCTGCATCAACTGGTTGCTCAGCTCGATCGTCGGCTCGTCGATCCAGCCGATAATCCCCTCGGGCGCGCCGGCATCGACGGCGGCCTGCAGCACCAGACGGGCTGCATCGCAGGTGCATTTCTTGGCGCGTGGGTGCGGACTGATGATGATGCCGTTGCGCGTCTTGAGGCTGATAAGAGTTTTAAAAATGGCTGTGGAAGTCGGGTTGGTCGTCGGCACAATGCCGCAAATCAGCCCGATCGGCTCGGCGATCGTGATCGTTCCCGCCTCTTCGTTCTCGCTCAAAACGCCGCAGGTCTTCTCGTCCTTGTATTTGTT
>PMHC01000259.1:9255-11444 GCA_003156495.1 Acidobacteriaceae bacterium | reverse complement strand
GCTTGGGATTGCCGAAGGCCACCAGCAGAATATCCGGCTTGGCGGCGTGAATTTGCTCCAGAATCTCTTCGTGATCCATCTGGGCCAGATTTTTTTCGGGCGGAGCATAAGCGCCCACGATCCGCGCTCCGGGATAGTTGCGTTCGAGCAACCGCGCTACCCGCGCTGCGACTCCCGGCCGTGCGCCGAGCAAAAAGATTCCGTAGCCCTTGCGCGCCGAAAGCTCGGCTAGTCGCGGAACCAGATCCACGCCCGTTACCCGCTCGGCTAGCGGGCAGCCNNCTGGCCAACTGCGGCACCAAGTCAGCCCCGGTCACGCGTTCCTTCAGCCCGGCTCCTAAAAAGCGCGAAGCCCATACCAGCGGCATGCCATCGGCCAGCACCAGACTCGATCCGGCGACAATCCGATGCATGTGCACATCAGAAAGCGCGTTCAGCCAGATGTCGACATTGGTTGTGCAAACCTGATGGCTTCCACCCGAATGGATCAGCTTCTCCAGCGCATCCACGGCTTCGTTCACCGTCAGACTCGCAATAGGCAGTCCCATGACTGCAACCGGCTGTTCGAGACTGTCCCTCATCACTACGTCCGTTCTCTGCTTACTTCCGCGCGTTCAAAGCAGTAACTTATAATCGCCACGCGCTTCGTGGCCCGTATTGTTTGCGTGCCCGGCCTGCTCTGCATTCGGCTCAAGACATACTGAGATGTAAGTGCTCCGTACGTTTTGCCGCCGATGCAGCCTCGCCCACTTAGTGGGAGAATTGACGCCGCGCCCTCGGCCATATGAACCGATGTTTAAAAATTACCCGCTTGAACCATGCGGAACAATGGCGCAAAGGTGGAAATAGACTATCGGAAGTTGTGGCCTTCTGGTACTTACTAATTCGGCGGAGAGGTAACTTGCAGAGGTTACTTTCGGAAAGGCTAAAAGCACTCATACTCCCGTGGCTCGGGAAGACCTCGTTTGTCCAGTATATCAGTGATTTTGAGCTATTATTCCGTCCATTCCAGAACCGCCATCGAACAAGGAGCGAGGGTCAACTCGGTCCCGGCAAAAGCATTCTCTTCAACCTGCACTTCATTCCGCTCTTCGTTCGTGTCGCCGGGCGCGGAGCTGACCAGCCGCCACAGACGAGCGCGCGCATTGTGCCCCAGTCCCGGCGCATCTATGCTCACACGCCGCGCACGATGCAGCCCATAGTTGAAGACGATCAGTCCGTGCGAGTTGCCTTGCTGGAAGGCGTAGGCGTCAATCTCGTGCGCGTCGCGCAATTGGAAGCCGTCGTTGCCGAGCGGCAAATCGTGCGTGGGATTTTCACCGCCGATCTCCACCTTCACCAGATCGCCGCGAATCGCCCGGTTGGCCATGCTCTCGGCCAAAAACTGTGGCCGCTTCCGTCCGCCCATCTCCACCACGCTGCCCCAAAGCCGGACCGGCGTGCCGTCCTGTCGCCGGAACTCGTACTGCGGCAGGCTATAGAGCATTTCATCGCGCACGCCGTGGTCGCGCATCATGCGCAGCATGTGCCCGGCGACAGTTACGCCGGCCGCGGCCGAGGGCGTGAGCCGGTCGAGAATCGCCCCAGGCGCCGTGCCGCCGGTCGTGTGCAGATTCACCTCGTAAACCGCCAATTGCTTTCCGCCGGCCGAAGCCGTGGCCTGCGCCACGATGCCCTCGCGCGACATTTGCTCTGGCTCGGCCAGCAATGGAGCGTAGAGTGCGTCGTCGCTGCCCCACGCGGTCACGCTGCGCATCAGATACGGCGCGATGGCCAGCGTATTGGCCTGCGGCACGGCGGCCAGCAGCGCACGGTTCCGCCATGGATCGTAGGCATGCGTGCCCACCACCATGTCGAAATGCCCCGCCGATCCGACGGCGGCGCGAAAGGCCGCGAAAATCGCATTGGCGCGGCGACCGTAAGCCGTCGGGTCTTCGATTGACTCGCCTTGAAAGTCGCGGTTCCAGCTCTCGTTGCCCAGCTCGATGTGGATCGTGCCGAAGCTCTGCGTCCATGGCTCGCGATGACCTTCGGCGGCGCGCAGCGTTCCACCCAGCGTCGTCGCCGGGCCGGCCAGATACTCGGCCAATTTACGCGTCTCCTCCATGCTCATCGCCGTGGGCACAACAATCCACGGATCGGCATTCACCTCGCGGCAAAGCTCCAAAAACTCCGGAATCCCCACGGGA
>PMHC01000259.1:0-9233 GCA_003156495.1 Acidobacteriaceae bacterium | reverse complement strand
GCCAGCAGATTGTCCACCGTGCCGCCCAGCCCATTCTCGCTGGCCATCAGCCGCAGCACGCCCGGCCGCAGTTGCTTGAGCGTCTCCACCACCTCGTCGCGAAAGGCCGTGCGATTCGCAGCGTCTCCGTCGATCCGCTCCAGCTTCACGTCGCTCAACAAAACCGTACCGCCGCTCTCGCTAAAACTCACCTCGGCGGCGGCCGCCGGCAGCGCCGTTTCGTTGGCCGTGAATTCTTCGTTGTACTCGGCCCACCGCGGCGTCAATCGCAGCTCCGCGTCCACATACCGGCGCAGCCCCGGCGCCGAGCGCGCCACATGCACATGCAGCAGATTCGAGCCGCCAGCCGCCTTGGCGCGGAAGCTCAACCGATAGCGGCCGCGCAGATGCACAAAACTCATTCCAGCCGTCGAATCGAAATAGGAATTTACCTGCGCGTACTGCCCCGCGCCGTTAGCCTCGATGCGCAACGCCTGCCGCAGGCCCAGCCCCGGCGGCAGATCGGCGCGCTCGGCTTCGAGCCGCGCGCCGCCGCTTACCGTCGGCCACCAGCCCGCCGCCGGATCGCCCGGAAAATCTTTCTCGACAGCCAGCCAATCGCCGGCTCCGATCGCGCTTCCGCCGCCGAGCGTTAAAACGTAGCCGCCCGCGCCGGCGCCGCTGGCCGCAACAGATCCCGTTCGCCCGGCCGCCGCGCCAACCAAAACCTCGTAGCGCGCGCCGGACCAAAAGTTATCCGCAAACTGGATTCCGCCGCGCGTGTCCGTGCAACGCCCCGCACCGCCCGTTTGGCAGTGGAAGATGCTCCGGTAGCGCATCGGCGCAAAGGCCGGATTGCGCGCCAGCAAATTCTTCAGCATTTGCCCGGAGTCGTAGAAATTCTGCTCGCCCAAATTCACGCCCAGACGCGTCGCGCCACGCAGAATCACCTGGCTGGTCACGCGCAAATGCGTCTCACCGCCCGGCTGCGCCTGCGCGCCGCAAATCGCCGCCATCAGTGCCACCGCGCCTAACATCGCTTCGAATCGTTTCCGCATTTGCAGGCCGATCCTCTCCGGTTTTTCGTACGCTCTAAGCATAGAGCCTGCCTCTATACTGAATGCGCCGCGATGCAATCTTTTCAACCGAACTCGCGCCGATCGCGCCGCTCCAATTTAGCGGCGGGAAGGACCGTCCGTTGAGCCTTCTGCTCCCCAGCTACAACTGCGCCGTCTCGATCATCGTCGTCTCTTTCAACACGCGCGAGTTGCTGCGCGAGTGCCTCGCCTCTCTCATCGCCGAGTGCGGGCGGCTGCCCGAAGGCTCCGCGGCTGAAATCATCGTTGTCGACAACGCTTCACGCGATGGCTCGGCCGAAATGCTCGCGCGGGAATTCTCCACCGCCGCCACGCCTGTACGGCTGATTGCGAGCGAGGTGAATCTCGGCTTCGGCGTCGCCAACAATCGCGCCATTGAGGCCGCGCGCGGCCGCTTCATTGTGCTGCTAAACTCTGACGCATTTTTTCACGCCGGCGCACTTGGCCGCGCTCTGGCGCAGATGGAAGCCGACCCGACGGCCGGCGTCGGTGGCGCGCGATTGGTTAACCGCGACGGCTCCTGGCAGCCAGCGGCGCGCAGCTTTCCCTCGATCTGGCGCGACGCCTGCCTCCTTACCGGCCTAGCCGCGCGCCTGCCTCACTCCCGAATTTTTGCCGCGGCAGAACGCACCTGGGCCGATCCCGGTCAAGCCGCAGAAGTCGACTGGGTCACCGGCGCATTCATGATCCTGCGCCGCGAAGCGCTAGAGAAAACCGGCCTCTTTGATTCCCGCTTTTTTTTATATTGCGAAGAAGTCGATCTCTGCCGCCGCATTCAAGCCGCCGGCTTCCGCATTCTCTATTGGCCCGAAATTGTCGTCACCCATCTGCACGGCGAGTCTTCGCGCCAAGTTGGCGACGCGGTTTTCTCCGAACATGAGGCGCAGGTCGTACTCTGGCGCATGCGCTCGCAGTTGCTCTATTACCGCAAGCACCACGGCTGGCAGGCGCATTTAGCGCGCGCCCTCGAAGAAAACCTCTACGCGCTGCGTTTTCTGCGCAATCGCTTCAGCCGCATTCCGGCCCGCCGCGCACGCGCCCTGGAGGCGTTGCGGATGATAGCGCTGATGCGTCAGGCCTGGCGCGAAACCCAGGGCGGCCGCGTAAGCCCGCCTGCGCCGTGGTAGGGAGCAAACCTAGACGGCCCGTGATATCATCCATGTATATCAATGGAGGGTTCCGTGCGCGCCCTGGTCGATATTCCCGATAAAGATTTGAAGTTGCTCAACGGCGTCGTAAAAAAGCTGGCGATCTCGCGCGCCGAATTCGTGCGCCGGGCTATTGCGCAATCGCTCGAACCCCACCGCAAGGCGCAAAAAGCAGCGGCTTTCGGCCTCTGGTCCGGCCGCCGCGTCGATGGTCTGGCCTATCAAAAGAAGCTGCGCGACGAATGGTAGGACGAAGCCTCCTCTTCGACACCAACATTCTCATCGACTACCTGTGCGGCGTCGCCCAGGCGCGCGCCGAGTTAGAGCGGGCACGTGATCGCGCCATCAGCATCGTTACCTGGATGGAAGTGATGGCCGGAACCACGCCCGCCGACGAAGAGCAGACCCGCGGCTTCCTTTTGGCCTTTCAGATTCTTCCCGTCACGCAGGAGGTCGCCGAGCAGGCCGTCTTGGCGCGCCGGCAGCGCAAGATCAAACTGCCCGATGCGATTATTCTCGCGACAGCCAAAGTAGCCGGACGGATTCTCGTCACGCGCAACTTCCGCGATTTCCCCGCCTCCGACCCCGTCGTCCGAATCCCTTACAAACTTTGAGCAGACGCCAGCCGACGCCATGGTAGGAAATACCTACCGCAAATATTCTTCGAAAGGTTCAGCAATTCCCTTGCGCACCATCTCGCTTCGCTCGCTCACAGGATTCCATCCCAGCGCGCTTTTTGTCGTCGCGCAATCGAAATGCGCTTGCGCCGTGCGGCTTTCCCAGTCGCTGTACGAAGGCCGCCGCCGTTCCGGATGGCGCACCGCGACCTTCACGATCCACTTCACCATGTCCAGCAGATAGAAGCGCCAGATCGGCGTGGCGTAGCGCCGCACGCGCATCTGCCCGGCCCGGTCCAGTTCATCCAGATACTCCTGCGCGCTCAGGCACGGGTCGGCAACCAGGTTGAACGCGCGGCCCTCGATCCCCGGCCGGTCGATGGCCGCGATCAAGGCTTTTGCAACGTCTTCGACCAGCACCAGCGGCAGTTTATTTTCGCCCTTGCCCCAAACCTGGCAAACGGAATCGTGCCACCACATGCCCACGCCCCAGTGAAAGGGACTGCCGCCGCGGCCAATCACCACACCCGGCCGCAAAATCACCAGTGGCAATCCACGCTCGCGGCGCATTTGCTGCAACAGTTCCTCGGAGGCTGCCTTGGCGCGGGCATAGAGATTGCGATGCTCGATTCGCGAATCAAGCGGCGTCGCCTCGGTAATGGTGCCGGCGCGGCTGCCACCGTAATAGGAATCGATGGTCCCCGTGTAGAGAAAGCGCTTGACGCCGGCCTCGAGCGCGCACTCGGCCACCTGTCGCGTGGCCTCGATTTCGAGCTTTTGATAATCGGCCCAGCTCTTCACGTTGGCTCGCGCCAAATGCACCACGCACTCGATGCCCTGCATGGCGTCAACGAGCGACTGCCGGTCAAGCAGATTGCCGATGCGACAGTCCACGCGCGCGCGCAGTTCCTCGGGCAAACTGGCCGCGCTGCGCACCAGCAGGCGCACGCCGCGATTGGACGCGACCAGTTGCCGCACCAATTCTTGGCCGATAAAGCCGGTGCCGCCCAGCACCAGAATCTTCGCGTTTGTTGCGGCATTCGCGGGCGCGGGCGGCGGAACGGGCACGGACGCGTCCACGCCAGAAAGTTTTCCAAACTGCTCGCAAAGGCGAATCACGCGCGCGCCGAAGTCACTCGAGATTCGCACGTCTGTCTCGCCGCCATAAAAAGCGTCCATCGCCCGCGCAATGCTTTCGCCGTAAGGCGTGGCGCGTTTTTCCAAGTGCAATTTCGATAAGACATATTGCGCCAGCGTTTGGCGCGCCTGCGCCTTGATGCTGTTGGCGTAACCGGCGACCATGGCGTAGTTCTCAAAGTCCGGATCGGCGGCGCGATAGCAATCGAGCGCGTAAGTATTCCGCTCCAGATCGGCCGTGGCCGAGGCCAGCGAACCGCGCACGTGCACATTGAATTCGGCAAAGGCCGGCACAAAGGAAAGCCGCAAACTGATCGCCGCGGAGTTTTTCACCGCCTCGACACGCCAGCGGCGATAGAAGCGCACGCCGGTCGGCAACGCAATAGGATTCGAAGCGTGAACCTCGATCTCCTCCGGCTCGCCCACCAGATCCAGCACGAAGGCCGCCAGATGCGCGCCGGTTTCAAGCATCATATTGCGCGGATCGCGCAGCATCCACGCACCGAAAGGCCCATGCACGGATTGCGGCAAAAAGCGATTCCACGCAATCGTGATCTGGTCGATTTTTCCCAGCAGGCCGTTGCGCAGATCGCGCCGCAGTTGCTCGTAGGGCCGCGCGAAAAGAAAATTATGACTTACGCCAAGCCGCACGCCACGCTCGCCGGTCAGTTGCGCAAGCTCTTCGCAGGCAGCCGCGTTGTCGCACATCGGCTTTTCCAGCAGAACGCTCACGCCGGCTTCAATCGCCGTGCGCGCCGCGGCAAAATGCAAATCGGGAGGCGTAAGAATATGCACGGCATCGAGTTTTTTCTCCGCCAGCATTGCCTCTAGCGAGCCATAGGTTTTGGCCACGCCGTAGCTTTCAGCCAGCGCCCGCGCACGGTCCAAAGCCGGATCGCAGATGGCAACCAATTCCGCATTCGCGACCGAAGCCAGCGCCTTAGCGTGCCAATCGGCAATGTATCCGGCACCCACCAGCGCCACGCGTCGCGCGCTTCCCTGCTCCGTTTTTCGCTGACTTGCCTCGTTCATCTTTGCCTCTACTTGTACTCGATAATTGTCATGGCGCGACCGCGCAGCCGTCGCCAATAATATGCAATCAGCCCTTCAAGCGCCGGAAAGCGTGCGATCACGGTGAAAAATCCGTAGCTCCGCGCCTCTTGCGCCGTCCATCCCCGCCGCTGGCAGTCGCGCGCGATGTGCGCCATCTGCAATCCGTAAAGACAGAGCAGCGCCAAAAGTGAAAGCCCGTACGTGAAGGGCGCGGCAACCAGCGCCAACGTCGGCAGCACCAATCCCCAAATTAAAATGCGGCGGCGGTCGCGCACAAAGTAGCGTTCCGCACCAGCGCCGTGCAGCGCCGCCACCTGCGCGTAGGCGTGGCCCATCCGCCGATTTCTGCGCCACCATGCGCCAAAGCTCAAAATCGCCGCATCGTGGCGCGCCATCGGCGAATCGAGCAGCAGAATCTTCCAGCCCTGGCGGCGAACGCGAATGCTGAACTCGTCGTCTTCGGCCGCAATTACGTCGGGACGAAAACCGTCCACTGCCCGGTAGACGGAGGCCCGCACCATGAAGCGACCGCCCGAAGCGCGGATTTCGCCCGGCGGCTGCCTCCACTCCAGGTCGCAGAGCCGGTTATAAATGCTCGCCTCGGGCGCGATTTCACGCACGCGCCCGCAGACCACGCCCACATCCGGCCGCTCGGCAAGCGCCACGGCGGCCGTCTGCAGCCAACCCTCTTCCAGCTCGCAGTCGCCATCCAAAAACTGCACCAGCTCCGCCTTCGGATTTAATTCCATCAGCCGGGCAAAGCCTTCGTTGCGCGCCCGCGCCGCGGTAAAGGGCCGCGATGGGTCAAGCTCCACCACCTGGCAACCCAGCGAACGCGCAAACTCCGCGCTGCCGTCGGTCGAGCCCGAATCGGCGTAAACCACAAGCTGCGCCTGACCAAGCGCGGCGCGCAAACACAGCTTCAGCCGCTCGCCCTCGTTGCGTCCGATAGCGACAATCGCCACATTATGATTTGTTCCGGCCGTCATCGCCTCCCCATTCTAAGTGGCCGGTGTAAAAAGCGATAGACGCAAATGCATTTGATCGCCGCGCGCGGAAAAATATTTGTTGCAACGAACATCTATCCAGCACATCTCATATACAGAAGCAGGAAGATAGCGTAGCGGAAACGTAATCGTCCCCACCGATACTCGACCCGCCACAACAGCCCTGCACAGAGAGGAATTCTTCCAATGAAACGTCTTGCTCTTGCCGCCAGTTTTTTCGTTCTAACCGCGTCGTTTGCCGCCGCGCAAACCTCCACCTGGGTCTCCGACCCCGCCCATAGTGAGGTGGATTTCCGCATCTCTCACATGAGCGTTTCCAAGATTCACGGCTACTTCGGCCAAGTCAACGCCACCATCGTTTACAACCAGGCCGACGTAACCAAATCCACGGTGAAGGCCACCATCGGCGTCGATACCATCAACACCGGCGTGGATGCGCGCAACGCTCACCTGAAGACCGCCGACTTTTTCGACGTGGCCAATCTGCCCACGGCCACCTTCGCGAGCACTAGCGTCACGCGCAACGGCAACAAGCTGAAGGTGACAGGCTACCTGACTTTGCACGGCGTCACCAGGCCCGTAGTGCTCGACGTGGAAGGCCCCGTCACGCCGGTCGCCGACCCTAAAGGCAGCCTGCACTCGGGCTTTTCGGCGACGACGACCATCGACCGCACCGCTTTCGGCATTGGTCCCAAATTTCCAGCGGCCATGATCGGTAACGAGGTTACGCTCAACATCGAACTGGAAGTCGTCAAGCAATAAACTGGAATCCGGCTCTGTACGATTGCGCTTACGCCGCCAAACCCGGCGACCAACGCTTCGCCGAAAAGCGGGCAGTCATTGTCTGCAGGTATATTTATGACCAATTTAAAGCAGGAAATTCAGCAGAAGGAGCCGTTTTCCAGCCTCGAAGAAGAGGTCTTCCTCAACCTGCTGCGCAGCGCCGACTGTCTGCGTCGCGTCTTTCAGCAGAAGACCCACGCCTGGGGCCTGACAATAACGCAGTACAACGTGCTGCGCATTCTGCGCGGCGCCGCGCCCGACGGGCTGGCCTGCGCGGCCATCGGCGCGCGCATGATCGCCTCAGTACCCGACATTACGCGGCTTCTGGCGCGGCTCAAGGCGCTCAAACTCGTCCGCCAGCGCCGCGACCGCCGCGACCGTCGCGTGGTTTGCACGCAGATTACACCGGCCGGCCTGGAACTGTTGCACGCCATGGACCCGGCGATCGAAAAAGCTCCAGCGGAGATGGTCGGCCACATGAGCCACGCGGAGATGAAGGAGCTGATTCGTCTATTGGAGCAAACGCGCAGCGCCGCCTGCGATAAACCGCCGAAAGAAAAGCAGAAACGCTGAAGCCTCCCCCAAAAGCGCGGCCTCAACTGACGCGGCCTCTACTGGTTGGTGGCTGGCTTGGGCTCGGTCGGCGTCTCTTCGTCGTCGGAGGGAATGATCTTGTTGTGCAAGCAATAGAGCGCCAGCTCTAACCGGTCGGAGACGCCCAGTTTGTCGTAGATCTTGCGCAGATAGTTCTTGATCACCTGCTCGGTCGTCCCCAGTTGGAAGGCGATCTCCTTATTGCGCTTGCCCTGNNTGGTTGCGCGGGCTGACCAGCGCCGCGGCCTGGGCCCGATAGGCGTCAATCACCCAATTCACCGACTGATTGTCGATCCAGGTCTCGCCGGCCGCGATGCGGCGCACGCAGCGCACCAGCAGATCGGGCGAAATCGCGCGGGAGATGATGCCGCGCACGCCGCGCCGGTAAAGCTCCACGGTGTGGTTCTCGTCGGTCGCCATCGCCTGCACGATCAGCTTGGCATTAGGCGCCAGCCGTAGCGGCTCGGGAATGGCGTTGGTCGTGCCCGTCAGCATGTTTCCCTCTAACAAAACAATGTCAGTCGGGTAGCGGACGATAGCCGCATGCAGATTCTCCAACGAATCGGCCTGCGCGACCACGCGAATGTCGTCTTCTAACGCTAAGACTTTGCGTATGCCTACGCGGTAAATCGCCTGGGAGTCCGCAAGAATAATGCGGATCGTGCCTGGCTCGGCGGGAGCTTCGATGTTCTCGCCTTCCGGGGTATCGTTCAGGATTTCCATAGCGGCTGCAGCCAGCCTATGACCATCTCACTGCTCCGCAAACCGATATTCGTCGATTGTGGCAGCCGCGAGATTTTCATTGTGGCTTGATGAGCAGCGTACCACACGTCCCTTACAGTGGACCAGAACATCGTTGGGCGTCCCCAAAAACGTACGGGGCATCCGCATCGTAAAACTGACGTTCTTCCCTACCGCCAAGGCCTGATCCAAGGCAAATAATACGCCGTTGGCCGATACATTCCGCGTCACGCCCACCACATCTTCATCACCGGCCGACAGCACGACCGGAAGAGCCACGGGGAACCTGACCGCGCAGCGTACTTCTTGATGCCCGTCCTTGGTGATCTGAACGGGAGGCAGCGGAGCGGTAGCGGCGTAAAGTGACGACATTTCAGCTTTTAAAAAACTCATGGATCTAACTCGTAAATTGAGTCCGTGTTGGATGGGCTCATTTGTCACTGTAGCGAGTTTTGCCGCTTTCGCCCAGGGCACCAAAGTTTTCAGATTAGTAACCTAGCGCAATGTGGGCACTTTATCTTTTTAAATCAACAGCATACAAAGCATTTAGGCTCGTCATTCCTTCCGCTATCCAGGCCCTGGTTTTGCCGAATGCAGCTTCGCAATCCACCTCAATTTCGATCCATCAGGTACGCATCGAAGCATCATCGCTCCCGTCCGGATCAAGCAGAAATTTTCTCCCAATGCCTAACGCCTACACCCGGTCTACAGCTTGTATCCCCACCGCGTAGCCCTTGCACGCGCGCCAAACCCGGCAGTACAAGAACAGTTAACTGTTTTGTAATCATTCTTCGCCATACAAATAAATGGCAAATTTTTGCAAGTAACCTCCAATGTGATTACCGAAGATCAAACAGGCCCATTACCACGAAAAGCAAAAAAAGCTAATGCAACTTTTGTTGTAGATCGGGTGCACATTTTCGGGTACTCTCAGCTTACAAATTTCTGGCGAGATTTTCCCGCAATTGAGGTGTTTTATGCGTTCTAAATCGTTGAATGTATTTAAGTTTGGCTCTATCGCTTTGATTCTAGTTTCTATGGGCGCTACTGTTGCAGCGGCTTATCCAATGGCGCCTC
>PMHC01000210.1 GCA_003156495.1 Acidobacteriaceae bacterium | reverse complement strand
GGCTGGCTGCCTGCGAACGAGCGCCACGCTTCGGCGTCGCTTCTCGCGTGGTCTGCACGCTAGATTTGGCCGCGGACTTCGTGTGGGTCTTCGCCACCGAAGATCGTGCGCCATATGCGCCGGTAGCAGAAAGTAACGCCAGCGCGACCGTTAGGATTGTAGCCCGCAACATGAAGGAGTGCGGACTGTCCAGAGCAACTTCAGTGTACGTCTCGCCATCACCTGCGCCGAGTAACTGAGCAGGTACGCATTCGTCCGATAATTCGATTCGTCTCTGCAAAATCAG
Organism: Acidobacteriaceae bacterium; assembly: GCA_003156495.1. Taxonomy (GTDB): domain Bacteria; phylum Acidobacteriota; class Terriglobia; order Terriglobales; family Acidobacteriaceae; genus Telmatobacter. The sequence continues at coordinate 2,318 of PMHC01000210.1, read as the reverse complement.
TACTCAATTCTCTGCCGGCGCAATTGGCTTGGCCGACGGCGTCAGAACAAATCCCTTGCGCACCAGCGCAAATCCCTGCTGCGGCAGCTCGGCCTGCAACAGTTGATTCTCCGGCCCGGAAAACAGATCCGTCTTCGCTCCAGCGATCGTCGCCACCAGATGATGCACCGTAACCGTTTTACCGTCGAGCGTTCCCTGCTGATCGGCGTATGTAGCCAGTTGAACCGCCTCGATCGAGCCTGCGTCCTTGGGCAAAATCGCCCACAAATCGCGATTGTTCTGCTTGGCCGCCAGCATGAGCAGCGTTTCCCATGCACCGGGATCGAAATCAGGCAAAAAAACCGCGGCCGCATGAGCCGTCAGTCGCGTGGTTGAATTCTTGCCGTTGGCTGAGATATTCAGCAGAAATTGCGCCGCGTCGGGTGCGGCCACCACATGCACGGCCTCTCCATTGACCGCCGCGCTCAGCTCCGCATGCCGCAGATAGTGCGCCAATGAGAGCCGCTCCGTCTTTGACAGCGCGTAGTCGATGCCCTTCATCGCAACCGTAACCAGCGAGCTCGAATCGTAGCCTTGCTTGGCCGCGGCCATGCGAAAGCTGGCCGTACCCACCACATGGCCGTTCAGCGCAACCTCAAAGCTGCCGGACTGGCCCTGCGCGGCCGCCGGCCACGCCGCTGCCAGCCAACCCAGTAAAACAAATGAGAAAAAACTCAATCGGCGCAAGGCGCTCTTAACCCCTTACTGGATTAAACACCAATTGTGGAAAAGAGTTACGCGAAGCGGCAAATTGGCTTAACGCCGGTACTTGGCCTCAATCGCCTGCACCTTCTTGAATCGCCGCTCGAAGCGCCCTTCCTGGGCCTGGAACTTCGCCGCCACAAAGTTGTCCGCCACCTCAAAGGCCAGCGCCGAACCGATAATCCGCGCTCCCAGCACCAGCACGTTCATGTCGTCGTGCTCCACGCCCTGGTGCGCCGAATAAGTATCGTGGCAAATTCCGGCGCGCACGCCCGGAATTTTGTTGGCCGCGATGCAAACGCCTACGCCCGAGCCGCAAATCACGATGCCTCGCGGCGCAACGCCTGCCTTCACCGCCTCGCCCACTTTCTCGGCAAAATCCGGATAGTCGTCCTCGGACTCGTACTTATACGCGCCCAAATCGACCACTTCATGTCCGGCCGCCGCCAAGTGCGCGCGCACCTCTTCCTTCAATGGAAATCCCGCATGATCGGATGCGATGACGAGCTTCACGGTAATCCTTTCGTATGTACAAGCGGAGCTTGCGAAGTTAGCGGCGTTAGCGGAGTTAGCCCCCAGCCTCGCCATAAAAACCTAACTCCGCCAGCTCCGCTTATTGGCTACTTCACCAGCTTCTTCGCCCGCGCCGCCACGTTCTCCGGCGTGAACCCGAATTTCTCCATCGTCACCGGCCCCGGCGCGGAAGCGCCGAAGCTCTCCATGCCCAGCACGTCGCCGTTGCCGCCAACGTACTTCCACCAGCCCTGCGTCGCTCCGGCCTCAACCGCCAGCCTGGGCACGCCCGCCAGCAGCACGCTGCTCTTGTACTCGGCCGTCTGCTCCTCAAAGAGCCGCCAGCTCGGAAAGCTCACCACGCGCACGCGAATGCCCCCGTCCCGCAGCAGCTTGGCCGCGCCCAGCACCGGCCAAACCTCCGACCCAGAGCCAATCAGAATCACCTGCGGATTCGTCGCATCCTCCAGCACGTACGCGCCCTTGCTCACATCGGCGTATACGTCGCGTTTGCTGGCGTCGAGCACCGGAAGATTTTGCCGCGACAGCGCAAAGAACACCGGTCCCTTGCGTTCGATTGCCAGCCGCCACGCCGCCGCCGTTTCGTTGGCGTCGGCCGGGTGAAAGTCGACGATATTCGGCATCGCCCGCAAGCCCATCAACTGCTCCACCGGCTCGTGCGTTGGCCCGTCCTCGCCTACGCCGATTGAATCGTGCGTATAAACAAACAGCGAGTGCGCTTCCATAATCGCCGCAATGCGCATCGCCGGCTTGCCGTAATCGGAGAAGACAAAGAACGTCGACCCAAAGGGAATCAGCCCGCCGTGCACCGCCATGCCGTTAACCGCCGCGCACATTGCCAGCTCGCGCACGCCAAAGAAGATGTTGCGGCCCGCCGGGTCGTCGGCAAAGTGCGTGCTCTTCTTGAAGATCGTCTTGGTCGAGGCCGTCAGATCCGCCGCGCCGCCAAACAACTCCGGCACCGCCTCGCCAATGGCATTCAGAATGACGCCACCGGCGTTGCGCGTGGCAATCGGCTTGTCCACCGGGAAGCTGGGAATCGC
>PMHC01000043.1:4695-8170 GCA_003156495.1 Acidobacteriaceae bacterium | reverse complement strand
GAGTTTTTCCGCAGCCTGTTAAAGCCCGTACCCTTCAAAACCTTCCCGAAACACGAGTTTTTACGCAGCTTGTACAGCCGGACTGGAGAGCTGCGCTACAGGCTGTTTGCAGAAAATTTTTGACGGCGGCGCGAGCTTGCCAGTTTTGCTAGCATCGCCAGCTTCGCTGTTTGCTCCCAGCCCGGCCCGGATGTCATGCTCAAAGAATGACCATGAGAAGAACATTTGCCGCCGCCGCGCTGCTGATTGCCAGCGCTGTTGGCTGCGCGGCGCAGGAGCGCGGTTTTTGGCGCGCCGACAGCACCACGGCCAACGCCATCACCGGCGACATCACCATCTCCGAAGCGAAGCTGACCATCAACTTCGCTTCTTTTCCGCTGGCGTCAATTCGCGTGCTCAAGCCGGTCGAGGTGGCGGCGGCATTCGATGCCGATGTGAACTCCGGCGTAAATGGCGCGCTTTACCGCACCAGCGTGCCGGCGGATAAGCGCTTTATGCACCACAACACGCTTTGCGGCAGCGAGACGGCCGAGTGGATGGCGACCTACGTCACCGGCCGCACGCTGCACGTGGTTTTCTTCTCCGGCCCCAACCTGCCGGTCTTCACCATCGATGCGCTGACCAACTCGGCTGACCTTTGCGGGGCCTTCACGTACGCCCGCTGACCGGCCGCGAAAAGATTCCCGAATCCAGACTGCCAACAATCATGGCCGGCGGTGGCTCTTTCCCGAAGCCGTCGGCGCTGGTAGACTAAATAAGTCGTGGGGCTGTAGCTCAGCTGGGAGAGCGCCTCGTTCGCAACGAGGAGGTCGCCGGTTCGATCCCGACCAGCTCCACCAAAGTTTTCCGTGGCCAATTTGGCATCCAATTCTATTCATACCTACATTGCAGCGCGCGGATTTTTCGCCGCAGGCAGGCGTGTATACTTGAGCCGTTCCCGGAACTGAGAGCGGCCAGCGGCGTTCTTTTGGTCTGCCGCGCCCGCGCCCAGAGCGTCGTGCATCTCTCGGTTCGTGGATCATGAGGTAGAGGTTGTCCCAGGTTATTTCTCAGTTGGTTGCCCCAGTAACAACGCTTCGCCCGTTGTGTGTCGATCTGGACGGCACGCTGGTCAAATCCGACACGCTGGTTGATTCGCTGCTGGTGCTGGCGCGCGCGCATCCCAGGCGGCTGTTCGCGCTGCCCGGTAAACTGCTGCACGGCAAGGCAGCCTTCAAGGCATTCGTTACCCGCCACGTTGCGCTCGACGTGGCGCATTTGCCCTACAACCGCAAGCTGCTGCAATTTTTGCAAGAAGAGAAACAGCGCGGCCGGGCTATCTATCTGGCTACCGGCGCCAATACGCGGCTGGCCGAGCGGGTGGCCGAGCACCTGGGAATTTTTGCCGGCGTTTTGGGCAGCGATGGCGCGGTGAATTTGATCGGCAACCGCAAGCTCGACCGGATGCGCGCGCAACTGGGCGAGGGGGCTTACGACTACATCGGCAACGACACGCCCGATTTGCCGTTGCTGGCCCAGGCCACAGAGAGCATGGTGGCCAACCCGAGCTTTAGCCTGCGCCGTAAGATGCGCCAGCGCGGCCTGGTTCCGACGCGCGTATTTAGCGAGCGCGCCCATCCGCTGCGTTCGGTGTTGCGCGCCGTGCGTCTGCATCAGTGGGCGAAAAACCTGTTGATTTTTGTGCCGCTGCTGATGTCGCACCGGCTGCAGATGCTGCGGATTTCGCGCGCGTCGCTGGCTTTTCTGGCCTTCAGTCTGGCCGCTTCGGCCACATACATCATCAACGACCTGCTGGACATTGAAGCCGACCGTCGCCACCCGAAAAAACGTTTGCGGCCCTTTGCTTCCGGCGATCTGCCGGCCTTTGCCGGCGCTTGCATTGTCGTGGTTTTCATGTTGCTGGCCTTCGGCTCGGCTACGCTGCTGCCGCCCAAGTTTTTGGTCTGGCTGCTGACCTATCTGGCGACGACGCTGGCCTACACTTTCTTCTTTAAGCGCGTGGCGCTGCTGGATGTGCTGGTGCTCTCTGGCCTTTACACGCTGCGGCTGCTGGTGGGCGGCGCAGCCACCACCATTGCCATCTCCCACTGGCTGGCGGCTTTTTCCATCTTTCTGTTTCTTTCGCTGGCCTTCGTCAAACGCTTTGCGGAACTGGAAAATCTGCGCGCCGCCGGCGCCAAGCCGAAAAATGGCCGCGGCTACCTGGTTGCCGATCAGGAACAGTTGCGCGCCTTCGGCACCTCGAGCGCCTATGCCGCCGTGCTGGTTTTTGCGCTTTACATCAACGGCCGCGACGTGATGCACCTCTATCATCACTTTTCGCGACTCTGGCTGATTGTGCCGCTGATGCTGCTTTGGCAGAGCCGCATCTGGCTGCTGGCCTCGCGCGGACAACTGAGCGAAGACCCGGTTCTGTTCGCGATTACCGACCGCGTCAGCCTGCTGATCGGCGCATCGGTGGCGGTGATCGCGGTGCTGGCGCTGTAGCGCGTCCCGGCTACAAGAACACAGCCGCCGCGCGGGCGCTTATTCTACTGGTATGAATCTTGACGCGATTCAATCCGCTCTCCGTGATGCCGCGCTCGACGGCTGGCTTTTTTACGATCACCATCGCCGCGACCCGATCGCCGCGCATCTGCTTGGCCTTGACCCAAACGTTCTGATTACCCGCCGCTGGTACTACTTCATTCCCGCATCCGGCGAGCCGCGCAAGCTCGTTCATCGTATCGAGCAGGGCCGCCTCGACGCGCTGCCCGGCGCAAAAACGCAGTACTCAAGCTGGCAGGAACTGGCGGCAGGGCTGGAGGCGATGCTGTTCGACGCGCGCCGCGTGGCGATGCAGTACTCGCCCAACAACGCCATCANNTGGTCGATGCCGGCACGGTGGAATTTTTGCGCTCGCTGGGCAAAGAGATTGTGACCTCGGCTGATTTGGTAAGCCAGTTCGAAGCGGTGCTCAGCGAAGAACAGATGGCCACGCATGCCGTTGCGCAGCGCGCCATCGACGCGATTGTCGCCGAGGGCTGGCATGAGATTGGCCGCCGTCTGCGACCGGCCAACAGCTCCGCCGGCACGCTTACCGAATACGATATGCTGCTTTGGCTGCGCGAGGCCATGGGCCGCGAAAATCTGGTTTGGGAGAGCGGTCCCGATCTGAGCGTGAACGCCAACACTTCGGACTCGCACTATGAGGCCACCGCCGCGCATTCCTCGCCGATCCGCGAGGGCGATTTTATGCTGCTCGACATTTGGGCGCGCACCGACTCGCCCACGGGCGTGTTTTACGACATTACATGGACCGGCGTTGTGGGCCGGGAGCCGACCGAGCGCGAGCAGCTCGTTTTTGAAACCGTGCGCAGCGCGCGCGACGCCGCCATTGCGCGGGTTACAGAGGCTTTTGCGCGGAACCTGCCTCTGTATGGCTATGAGGCCGACGACGCGGCTCGCGAGGTGATTCGCGCGGCCGGCTTCGGCG
>PMHC01000043.1:0-4676 GCA_003156495.1 Acidobacteriaceae bacterium | reverse complement strand
TGCGCAGCGAGATCGATATGCTCACCCTTCCCGGCAAGGCGTGGGTGACCGGGCGTGTGCAGCAGGAGTTGGTGCGGATTTAGCGGTGTGTAAAGTGTGTGGTTGTATTTTCTACCCCACCCTAGCCGCAAAGAACGCGGCTAGAATGGGGCACCCATATTCGTAGGTGCTCACACTCGCATTATTTTGCGCCATAAGTGAAAAACTCTACTGGCTCTACTGGATCGAGCGCAGGTAGCTGACGATCTGCCAGCGCTGGCTTTCGGGCAGAGTGGCCCAGGCGGGCATGCCTTCGCCGGCCTCGCCCTGGCGCAGAAACCATTCAATGTCGCCGTCGGTGGCTTTGCGCAGTTGCGCGCCGCGCAGGGTCGGCGTTTTTCTTCCGTCGCCGCGCGCCTCCGCGCCGTGGCAGGAGAGGCAATGCTCGCGATAGGCGGCGGCTCCGGAAGTTACGGCATCGGCGCGGCCCGCAATGGGATTGGCTCGCGCATGATCGGCGGCCGGCACGTGTTCCCAACGATGTACAAAATACCAGCCGATCAGCACCGCGAAAATTCCGTAGAAAACGCAGGCTGGAACCAGAGCCCGCGCATCGGCCGGTCCGCGCCGGAAGACGAGCCAGAGAAAGAGCATGGCCGCCAAGGTTGCCAGCCCCGAAATTTCAAGCGAGCGGTCGAATTGCCAGCGGGTAAAGAAGAGCCCCAGCGCGCTGGGTATGGTGGCCTGAATCATCATGGCGCCGGAGATGTTGGCCAGAGCCAGCCGCTCCTTGCCCTGCCGCACCCAGATCAGCGCGTTCATGGTTTCGGGCAGCTCGGTGGCTATCGGGCTGAGCAATAGCGCCGTCATTTGCGGCGGCCAGTGCAGGAACGCGCCGATTGAGCCCAACTGCCGCACGAAGAGTTCCGAGGCGACGCCGATTACCGCCAGCGCCAGCAGCGTTTGCGTGGCCGCCCAGCCGGGCGTCGAGGGTTTTCCGCCGAGAATTTTCAGCGGTTCGAGGTTTCCTTCCGAGGTCTCCGCCTGCTGATTGCCCATTTTGCTCATGGCGTAAAAGCCGTAAGCGACAACGAGCAGCGCGCCGAAGAGCGGCTTGAATGGGAAAGCCGTTAACCCCAGCGTGAAGGTGACGGCAAAGATCAACAGAAAGAGGCCCTGGTCGCGGCCCAGGCGGCGATGGTCGATCTGGACGCGGTAGTCTTTGCGATCGAGTCCGCGGCGGTTGAGCATGAGAGCCACGCCGACGATTGCGTAGGCCAGGGTGGAGAGCACCAGCGGGCCACCGAGCGCCGCGCCCACGCCGAGATCTTTTTCCGCCGTAGTGCGTCCGAAGACCACGGCGATGAAGGTTACGCTGCTTTCAGGTAGCGCCGTGCCGATGGCGGCCAGCACAGCGCCGACGGCGGCCGAGCCCAGCCGCATGTGGCTGCCGCACCACTCCACGCCGTTGACAAAATACTCGCAGGCCCAGTAGATCGCTACCGCCGAAAGAAGAAATAAGAGGAGAGTAACGATCACTTGCGGCCTGCCCATCGAGCGAGATTCACAACCCGGCGGCGACGTGAACCCCTGGGTTGCGACTCTTTAGTCTATTGCATCAATCGATGGACGAACTCTTCGGCCTCCGGCCTTTCCGTCGTTCCGATTGCGGAGAGGGCCGGGGCGCGTTGCGGGCTATTCGTTCCGAATTGCCTGCATGGGGTTAATGCGCGCGGCGCGACGCGCGGGCAACAGCGTGGCAAACAGGGCCACGGCGGCAAGCAGTAGTGTGGTGGCCGCCAGGGTTGTCGGCTGCAATTGCTGGGTTTTACCGAGCAGCGCGCGCATCCAGTGGTTCAGCGGCAGGGTCAAAGCCAGTCCGGCGGCGACGCCGCAAAGCGTAATCCACCCGGTCGAGCGCAACAGCAGCGCAAAGATTTGGCGGCGCGGCGAACCTAATGCCAGGCGGATGCCGAACTCATGTTCGCGGCGGCTGACCGCGTACGACATTACGCCGTAGACGCCGACGCAGGCCAGCACCAGCGCCAGCACACCCAGTGCGCCCATCAGCGCGGCGGCCGTGCTTTGTCCGGCGACGGCCTGCGAGGCTAGCGTTTCCACCGGCGTCACGTCTGAAACCGCCAGGGTCGGGTCAATCGAGTAGACCGCCCGCCGCGCCGCGTCGGCGATTTCTAGCGGGTCGGTTCTGGTGCGCACCACGACGCTCAGATCGCTCATTGTTCCCGAGTACTGAGCAGCAGGCAGATAGGTTTGTATCCCCGCCGGTTTGGCGACGCCGTTGCTGCGGATGTCGCCGATGACGCCGACGACCTCTTGCCACCTGCTGCCGGCCGCTTGAATGTGCTTGCCGATGGCGCTCTGGTTGGGCCAGAGCTTGGCGGCCATCGATTGATTGATGACAACGACCAGAGGCGACTGGTTTGTATCTTGCGTGGTAAAGAGACGCCCTTGAAGCAGTGTGGCGTGCAGCGTGTCTAAGTAGCCGTCGGTAACAAAGTACATATCGGTGAAGATCGGGTGAGCGCTGTCGCGCGCCGGGCCGCCTTCGTAGATGAAGTCACTCGACTGCACGTTGCCGCTGAATGGCGGCATGTTCATTGCGCCGGCCGACTCGACGCCGGGAATCGAGAGTAGCTTTTGCCGGAGCGCGATGTAGAAGTTGCGCTGGTTTTCGTCTTTGGGATAGCGCAGATCGGGCAGAGAGTAGCTCAGGTTCAGCAGATGATCGGTGTGCATCCCAGGGTCGGTATGCAGCAAGTGGACGAAGTAAAAACTCATCTGCAGGGCGCCGCCCACCAGCAGCGTGGCGAAGGCCATCTCTGCCGCCATCAGCCCGGCGCGGATGAAACGCTGTTCCCGGCTGTCGCTCATGGTGCGCGTATCCTGCTGCGCGACGTGCTTGGCCGAGTGGCGCAGAATCCGGATGGCCGGCGCGATGCCGAAGAGCAGGCTGGTGGCTATCACCAGCGCCACGGAGAACAGAAGAATGCCTGGGCTCAAATGCACTTCGGCCGGAGCTTCCAGCGCCTTGGGCCAGGCGCGCACCGGAATATGCAAGGCGCAGAAGGCCAGCGCCAAGCCGACTGCTCCGCCCGCAGCGGCCAGCAGAGCGCTCTCGACAAAACATTGGCGAGCCAGCCGCCACGGGCTTGCGCCTAGCGCCTGCCGGATGCCGAACTCGCGCATGCGCCCAGTGGAGCGCGCCAGCATCATGTTGGCGAGATTCACGCAGGCGATCAGCAAGATGAACGCCACCGCGGCCAGCAGCACCTGCATCACCGGCCGCAGGTCGCCGAAGAGCGCGCTCGACAGCGTCACCAACTGGACGCCGTGCTTGTGATCGGGAAATTGCTTGTCGATCTGCGTCTGTAAGACGGCCAGATCGCTTTGCGCTTGCGTGAGCGTCACGCCTGGTTTCAGCAATCCAACAACGAACAGGTAATTCGTTCCATGAATCTCCCACGGCGGAGCGGCTTCGAGCGGCAGCCACGCCTGTGCCTTGCGCCGGATGCTGGGCGTCATCTCCGGCATGACACCCACCACGCTGTAGCTCTTACCGTCCAGTGCAACCGACCGTCCGATCGCGGAGGTTGGGTTGCCGAATTCCTGGCGGGCGAAGTCGGCGCTCAGAATTACAGTCTGCGCTGCGCCTTTTTTCTGCTCCGCCGCGCTAAAGTCGCGACCGGCAACGGGCTTCATTCCAAACATCGTGAAGAAGCCACTGGAAATCCGGGAGGCCGAAATTCTGGAGGGCTCCCGNNGGGCCGTTATAGGTTATCCGATCGGGAAAGACCGCCGCCATCCGCGAGAAGCTCGTATTACTGCTTTTCCACTGCTCGAAGTCGGGGTAGGAAACGGAAAAGTAGCTGTCGGTCGGATAGACATTTTTGATGGCCACCATACGGTTTCCGGCGGGGAAGGGCAGGCGGAGCGCGCTCGAAATCAGACTGAAGATGGCCGTGGTCGCGCCCATGCCCAATGCCAGCGTGGCGATGGCCACGAGCGTGAAGCCCGGAGCCTTTTTCCATTGACGCAGCGCGTACCGCAAATCCTGAAGCACGATTTTTGCCTCCTTGGGGCGAATCTTCCACTGGGGTAATTGCAATTACGCCGCCAAAGCGCAAAAAATCCATCTATTTGATTCGATGGTACTTACTGTCGGCCAAGAAAAAATCGCCGGGGAGAGGGTGTTCGGAAGCGAATTGGAGTGTTCGCAAACGAACAGCCGACGCGGACTCACTTGTTTTCGCCCGCTTGCGGTATAGTCAAGAAAGCAATGACGCCGACCACGAACAAGCCCGCCGATGGCGCGGCCAAGCAATCTTCAGCCGGATTCGTCTATCTTCCCCTGGTGGCCGGATGGCTCATCCCCGGCGCGGGGCATTTTTTGCTGCGCAAATGGGTGCGCGGGGCGCTGCTGTTTGTTTCGATCGTCTCCATGTTCGCTCTTGGCCTGGCGATGCAGGGCAAGATCTATACCGGCGCGCACGAGGTTCTGGACATGCTCGGCGTGGCGGGCGATCTGGGCGGCGGTCTGCTTTATCTGATCAGCCGCGCATTGGGTCTGGGCGCCGATCCGGTGCAAACCACGGTAGCCGACTACGGCACCAAGTTTATCGTCGTCGCCGGGTTGCTGAACATTATTGCCGCTGTTGACGCGCACAATCTGCGCACGG
>PMHC01000199.1:4377-4503 GCA_003156495.1 Acidobacteriaceae bacterium | reverse complement strand
TGCTGGAGCACATGTCGCCGCAAGAGCAGATGCAGGTTCGGCAGGCGGGGCGCAACCTGATGACGCTACCGCCGGAGCGTCAGGTCATGGTCAAACGCGCCTTTCAGGATCTGCGCTCGGTGCCGC
>PMHC01000199.1:0-4259 GCA_003156495.1 Acidobacteriaceae bacterium | reverse complement strand
CTAGAGGCTAAAAGCTAGAAGCGGCTTTCTCACTTCCCTGCCGGCAGCTTGACCAGACGAGCTTCAAGCAGCGCTTCAATGGGTTTGAGGGCTTCGATGACCGCCTCGGAGACAGGTTCGTCGATCTGCACAACGGCCAGAGCCTTGACCGGAGCCTTGCCGGCACGCTCGCGACCCAACGCAAAGTTGGCGATGTTGACGCCTTCTTTGCCCAGAATCGTTCCGATCTGACCGATCACGCCCGGCACGTCGCGGTTGCGGCAGAGCAGCAGCGTTCCTTCAAGCGGCGTTTCGATGTCGATACCGTCGAGAGCGAGCAACCGGGGCTGCTCGCCGCGAATGACGGTGGCGCTGGCCGAGCTTTCACCCTGAGTGGTATGCAGCACGATGCCGAGCACTTTGGCCGCACCGCCGCGATGGCTTTCTTCTTTATCCTCATGCACGCGAATGCCGCGCTCTTCGGCGATGGTGGCGGCGTTGNNCGTTGATGCGGTTCACATTCTCAGAACCGGAGAGCAGTCCGGCGATGGCCGCGTTGCGCACCAGATCGGTTTTGGCATCAGCCAGCGTGCCGCCGTAGACCAGATGGATGGCCTCAATGCCGCTGTTGCCGGCCTGCGCCAGGAAGGAACCGAGCCGGTCGGCCAAGTCGATGTACGGAGCCAGTTGCAGGTACTCCTCATGGCTGAGCGAAGGAACGTTGATGGCGTTTTGCACCACGCCCAGCTTGAGGTATTCGCGTACCTGGCGGGCGATCTGGATGCCGACGGCCTCCTGCGCTTCGGCAGTGGAACCGGCGATGTGCGGAGTGAGAATCACGCTATCGAGCGCGAAATAAGGCGAATCTTTGGGCGGCTCGACGGGAAAAACGTCGAGGGCCGCGCCGGCTACCTGACCGCTCTTGAGCGCTTCGACCAGCGCCGCCTCGTTAACCAACTCGCCACGGGCGCAATTGATGATGCGCACGCCCTTCTTCATCGTGGCCAGGGTTTTGGCGTTGATGACGCCGGTGGTCTGCGGCGTGAGGCCGACGTGCAGCGTGAGGTAATCGGCCGCGGCGAAGAGTTCATCCTGCGAAACGAGCTTGATGCCGTTTTCGCGAGCGACGGCGGCCGAGACGAAGGGATCGCTGCCGACGATTTCCATGCCGAAACCGCGAGCGCGCTTGGCGACTTCAATGCCGATGCGGCCCAGACCGAGAATGCCAAGGGTTTTGGCGCGCAGCTCGGTTCCCTGCAACTGTTTCTTTTCCCAACGGCCGGCGTGCATGCCGGTGTTGGCCACCGTCAGCTTGCGCGCCAGGGCCAGCATCAGAGCAAGAGTTAATTCGGCCACGGCCACGGCGTTGGCGCCGGGGGTATTCATGACCACGATGCCGCGACGGGTGGCCGCCTCGGTATCGATATTATCGACGCCGACGCCGGCCCGACCGATGACGCGCAGCTTGGGCGCGTGCGCCAACAGCTCGTCGCCCACCTTTACCGCCGAGCGCACAACCAGCGCGTCAGCATCGGCCAGCGCGGCCGGCAGCCCCTCGGGCAGTTGGTCATGCGTTTTGACTTCCCAGCCCGGCTCGTCGGCCAATACCGCCAGCGTTGCCGGGGAAACCTTCTCCGCCAATACGATCTTCATCGCCGCTCCCTTGCTTGTTTCACCGCTTTTATATCTGTCAAAGCGAATGCCCTGCTGCTCGCAAAGCAGATCGAACATCCGCACTACCGCCGCATGAGGCTTGCCCTCGCCGCGCTCGTACTTGGTGAGCGAGTTGGGATGAACCCCCAACCGCTCGGCCATTTGATATTGATACAACCCAAGCTGCTTGCGCGCGATCAGCAGCTTTTCCGCGAATGTCAATTCACCCATAGTTCAGCTCTCAGCCGTCAGCTTTCAGCCGTCAGTTCATGCACTACCTGCTGATCTGATAACGATCAAGCTGATAGCCGACGGCTGACGGCTGATAGCTCTTGTCTCTGTATCTACTTGCTCGCCGCCGCAAAGACCTTCTGCGCCGCAGTCAGGCCTTGTCCGTATTCGACCTTGAGGCCGAGCGTGTCTTTGGCAATGTGTTCGGCCGCGCCCAAAAAGGCGACCGTATCGAGATAGTCGAAAAAGCCCAGATGCGCCACGCGGAAGATTTTGCCCTTCATGGTTCCCTGCCCGTTGGCCGTAATCAGCTTGAAACGAGTCTTGAGCGCCTTAACGACTTCGCCCGAATCCATGCCCTCGGGAACGGCAACGGCGGTGGCAGCGGCCGAAGGCGAGTCCGGCGCAAAGAGCGTGAAGCCCAGCGCAACAAGACCGGCGCGCGTGGCCCGGGCGTTAACCTGCGCGTTGTCGATCAGCGCGTCGCGCCCCTTGGCCAAATCGCCATCGGCCTGGCCGGCAATGTAGTCCAGCGCCGCGCCCAGCCCGGCGACCAGCGCCACCGACGGCGTAAAGGCCGTTTCGCCCTTGCTCTGATTCTTGCGCTCTTTGCGCAGATCGAAGTAGTAGCGGGGATTGGTGCTGGTCTCCATCGCCTTCCAGGCCTTCTCGCTAATGCTCAAATAAGCCAGGCCGGGAGGAATCATGACGGCTTTTTGCGAGCCGCCGATGAGAATGTCGACGCCCCAGCCGTCCACGTCGAAGCGCTGCGTGCCCAGGCCGGTGATGCCATCGACGACCAGCAGGGTCGCGGTCGGCTTGGTCAGCTTGGCGATGGCTTCGATGTCGTGGCTGACGGCGGTCGAGGTTTCTGAGGCCTGCACGAAGAGGGCCTTGTGCTCGGGCTTGAGGGCGGCCTTCACGTCTTCAATCTTGAAGGTCTTGCCGTAGGGAGCTTCGAGCAGGTCCACCTGGCAGCCGTAGGCCTTGGCGAGATCGGCCCAGCGCTCGCCGAATTTGCCGGCCGAGAGCACCAGGACGCGGTCACCGGGCGAGGTGAGATTCGAGACCGAGGCTTCCATCGCGCCGGTGCCGGAGCTGGTCAGCAGCAGCACATCGTTCTGGGTGCCGACGAAGATCTTGAGCTGACCGATCACCTTCTGAAAGAGGGCGCGGAACTCGGGGGTGCGATGGTGAATATCGGCCGCAGCCATGGCAAACTGCGCCGCGGGAAGCAGCGGCGTGGGACCGGGAGTGAAAAGCCGAGTCTTGAGAATCATTTTTAGCCTCGCCTGAAAGAGATTTTTTGGGGGATGGCCGAGAGGGGGCCTGCCCGCCACACACAGAATACACAAATTTGTGGTTTATGTGATTTTTTATTTTGTGGAAATCGGCTCCTTATTCCTGGTCCTGATTCTCGATCTTGGCCGGAAAATCAGGCCGCCACCCACCGCGCCGGCCTGAATCATTACAATATTTCTTAGGCAGAGGCCGAAACCGCCAGGCGGACGAAGCCGGCAGCGAAGGGCCAAAAGCCGAGGAGCCAGAGGAAAATGTCAGAAGCAAGCGCACTGCAAACTTTGATTAGTCAGCAAGTTGTAACGTCTATGAAGGCCCACAACGCCGAGCGAACCGGCGCGCTGCGGCTGATTAAAGCCGCGCTGATGAACAAAGCCGTGGAAAAGCGCGCCGTGCTGAGCCAGGCCGAGGGCGAGCAGGTTCTGACCTCGATGATTAAGCAGCGGCGGGATTCGATTGAGCAGTTCACCAAGGGCAACCGGGTCGACCTGGCCGACAAAGAAGCGGCCGAGATCAAGGTGATTGAGGAGTTTTTGCCCAAGGCTCTGGACGAGAACACGCTGGCCAAGCTGGTGGGCGAGGCGCTGGCGGAATTGGAAGCCACGCTCGGCCACAAGCCGGCAATGAAGGAGATGGGCCAGGCGATGAAGGCCGTACAGGCCAAGCTGCAGGCCACAGGCGTGCGCGCCGATGGGCGGGCGACCAGTGAGTTGGTGAAGAAAGCGCTGGCGAGCTAGCGTTTTTTCATCAGGGGCGTATCGGAGTATTGATCGACTTGCACGCCGCCCTAACCGCACGGCGCGGCGAACGACTGTAGCATTTTCACAATTGCGGTAAAGCAGAAATTTTTTCTACCCCGCCCTAGTACCGTGACCAGATCATTTCAAGCCTTAGTGTTGAGGTTCCCAGGTCTGAAAATCCAGACCTGGGGCACCCTCGATGGCACAAATTTAAGCGATCACGGAGCTAGCCGCAAAGAACGCGGCTAGAGAAAATCGCCTGATGGTATAGAGGGAGAAATCGTCCCTCGGGGGCTAAAGAGGCTGCGGAAAAACATGGTTGGGGAAGATCGAAGGTTAGCAGGGCCTAAAGGCCAC
>PMHC01000046.1:7172-7802 GCA_003156495.1 Acidobacteriaceae bacterium | reverse complement strand
CCTTGTGAATGGCGCGGGTGGCCACGTCGCGCGGCACGAGGTTGCCGTATTTGGGGTACCACTCTTCGAGGAAGTAGAAGCGCTCGGTTTCGGGAATCGCTTCGGGCTGACGCTTGTCGCCGGGGGTGCGCGGAACCCAGACGCGACCGCCTTCGCCGCGGGCCGACTCGGACATGAGGCGCAGCTTGTCTTCGCCGGGAATAGTGGTGGGGTGAACCTGGATCAGCTCGCCGTTGGCGTAATAAGCGCCTTGCTGGAAGACGGCCGATTGCGCCGAGCCGGTACAGACGACGGAGTTGGTGCTTTTGCCGAAGATGGCGCCGATGCCGCCGGTAGCGAGAATCACGGCGTCGGCTGGAAAGGCCTTCAGCTCCATGGTGCGCAGATCGAGCGCGACGATGCCGCGGGCCGCGCCTTTCGCGTCGATGATGGCGGAGAGAAATTCCCAACCTTCGTATTTTTTGACCTTATTGGCGGCCTCAAAGCGACGGACCTGTTCGTCGAGGGCATAGAGAAGCTGTTGGCCGGTCGTCGCCCCGGCAAAGGCTGTGCGGTTGTAGAGCGTGCCGCCGAAACGACGGAAGTCGAGCTGCCCTTCCGGCGTGCGGTTGAAGGGCACGCCCATGCGGT
>PMHC01000046.1:0-7094 GCA_003156495.1 Acidobacteriaceae bacterium | reverse complement strand
TGCCGCCCTGGGCGCAGACCGAATGGGAGCGCTTGACGGGAACAATAGAAAACAGGTCAACCGCGCCGCCGGCTTCGGCGATTTTAATGACCGCGGAGAGACCAGCCAAACCTCCGCCGACCACGATGATTTTGGGTGCCGCCATGAAGATCCTTTCAGGAAAGCAGCTTCTAGCTTTTAGCTCCTAGCTTCTAGCTAGAAGCTAAAAAACAGCTTCTAGTGAAAACTGGGAATCGGTGCGTTGGCGTACCAGGGGCCGACGAAGGCCCAAACGCCGGCCAGACCGAGGACGGCCAAGCCTAAGCCGAGCGCGATGCAGAAATAGCCGAAGCGCTGGCGGGCCTTTTCGCCGGGGGTAATGCCCCACTTGGCAGCGAAGAGCCATACGCCATAGGAGAAGTGCCAGCAGACGGCGAGCAGCGCGATGATATAAACGGCGGCCATCCAGGGATTGGCCAACTCCATTTGCACTTTATGGAAAGCGAAGCCGGGATTTTCTGGCAGGCTGACGCCGAGAAAGCGCTGACGCAAAACATGCTGGAAGATGAAGGCGATGGCGATCAGGCCGGTATAGCGCTGCGAGGTGTAGAGCCAGTTCCCTGCCCAGGGATAATAGACGATATTGGATTTGCCGCGGAGCCAGATGTAGAGACCGTAAAGGCCGTGATAGAGCAGCGGCAAAAAGATAAAGACCCACTCCAGCACACGGACCATGGGCAGGCTGTTGAGAAAGCGAACCTGCGCGGCGTAGGCGGCGGGGCCTTTGAGGGCTTCGAAGTTCGAGAGCAGATGCTCAAGCAGGAAAGCGCCGATGGGCACAATGCCGAGCAGCGAATGCAGTTTGCGCCAGATATAACTTGAGCCTTGCGCGGCGCGCAAAGGCTCGATGCCTGGGCGGAGTTGGGGCGCGCCAGAGGGATGGACTGTTGCCATGGGGAAATGGCTCCTAATCGATCAATGACCAAATTGCCGGATTGAGCGGCAATCGTTGATGAAGCAAACTACCGGGGATCGGGGAAGATCCAACTAAGTGCTAATTGCATTATTGAAGGAGCGGGAGAGGCAGTCAAGCGAGCGGTATCACGCTTTGGGCATCAGGCTGCAAGCAATGGCAGCAGGGCGGCGAAGGCGCGGCCGCGGTGACTTAAAGTCAACTTGGTTTCAAGATTGATCTCGGCCATGGTCTTTTTCAGCTTTGGCAGATAGAACAAGGGATCGTAGCCGAAGCCGCCCGTTCCGCGCGCAGCTTCGAGGATCAAACCCTCGACCGCGCCTTCGGCCTGATGGCAGACAACGCCGTCGCGCACGGCGACCAAGACACAACGATAGCGCGCGGTTCGTCTGGTGGAGGCAATGCCGGCCATGCGTTTGAGCAGCAGTTCATTGTTCACAAGGTCAATTTCATGGCTGGAGGCGGAAGAGGCTACGAGTCCTTCATCGATGGCGAAGCGAGCAGAGTGAACGCCGGGCGCGCCGTTGAGGGCATCGACTTCAAGGCCGGAGTCGTCGGCCAGAACCAGAGTGCCGGGAGCGAAGCGCGAATAGTAGATGGCTTTGAGCGCGGCGTTGGCGGCAAAGCTGTCACCGTCTTCATTGGGCGCGGGAATTGTTTTAAGTCCGGGGAGGGGCTTGATGACGATTGAATAGGCTTGGGCGGCGGTGCGGAAATCACGCAACTTGCCGGTGTTGGTGGTGGCGGCGTAAAGGCGAAGGGGCATAGATCAAGTTTAGCTGGTTGGATCGAGGCGGTTTAGAGAAGCCGGCAAAAGGTCATTGACAAAGCGAGCAGGTATTTCATAAGGTGGTTTCGCCTGCAATATTTTTTCATTGGAGGAAGCGCGCGCGGGCCGCGGCTTTCATTTAAGGGAATTTTGGAGTATGGATTGACCCCACCCTAGCCGCAAAGGACAAGAACGCGGCTAGAATGGGGCACCCATGTTGCCACTACACCACGCGGTGAAAATGGCGGTGAAAATGCTCTAAGAGCCGTTATCGACGGCATAAATTGATTGTTCGTTGGGGATTAAGCAAACGATGAAAAGCGGAATGATGCAGACGGCGGCGTTGGGATTGATTTTGATCGCGACGGGATTGAATTTGGCGGCGCAAAAAAGCACAACGACAGCGGGGCCGATTGCCGCAGCGGGGCCAGTGGAGTTGCGGGTCGATCAACTGGCGAGTCCGCTGGGAATCGACGATCCGGCGCCGAAGTTTTCCTGGCAACTGCGGGATTCCGCGCCGGGAGCCAGGCAGGCCGCCTACGAAATTCAGGTGGCGACGCGGGCAAGCCTGCTGACGGCCGGCCATGCAGACCTTTGGAGCAGCGGTCGCGTGGCGCAAACCGCTTCCATCGAGATCCCCTATGCCGGCCCGGAGCTGAAGCCGACGACGCGCTACTACTGGCGGGTGAAGGTATGGAACGCGGCGGGCAAGCCGTACAAGGCCAGCGCCGTGAGCTGGTGGGAGACCGGGCTGTTGAATCAGCCGAATCAGAAGGCCTGGCGCGGCGAGTGGATCGGCTACGAAACGGCCGAAGAGGCCGCCGAGCGTAACGCCAAAGCCGAGTGGATCGTCAGTTCCGATGCGAAAACGCCGCTCAACGCCAAAATCTCCGAGCAGCGCTTCGCCTATCGCGCGACGGTAACGCTGGCCAAGCCGGTGCGTTTTGCCGCGCTCTACGCCACCGCGGAGGATACGGCTTCGGCCTGGATCAACGGGGCGGAGATTCTGAAGGCCAGTCCGCAGGTGCCCTGGGGCAGATTGCCGTGGAAGAAGTACGTGCGCGCCGAAGCGACGGGGCAGCTTGGCGAGGGGGCGAATACGATCGCCATCGAGACGGTGCATTACACCGACAACCCTAACGACAGGCCGCCGATGATCGCGACGCTGGTGGTGGAATACGCCGATGGAAGCTGGACAAGTTTTTCAAGCGACACGGAGTGGAAGACGGCGACTCACGCCTCGGTGGGCTGGCAGGCGAAAAATTTTGACGACGCGGCCTGGAAGCCGGCGCAGCTTTGGCAGTCGCATTCGGGCAAGCGCTCGGAGGACGAAGCCAATCCATGGATTCCCGAGTCAGTTAAAGCGCTGCGGCATGAGTTCGCGGTGAGCGCGCCGGTCAAATCGGCGCGGCTGTACGCGACGGCGCTGGGCGCTTACGAGATTTTTTTGAATGGCAAGCGCGTAGGCGATCAGGTTCTTGCTCCGGGCTGGACCGACTACCGCGAGCGCGCGGTTTATCAGAGCTACGACGTGACGGCGCTGCTCGCGCAAGGAAAAAACGCGATGAGCGCGCTGCTGGCTCCGGGCTGGTACTCGACTTCGCTCGAGTGGTTCCAACAGGCGAATAACTACGGCGACACGCCGCCGGCGCTGCGGGCGCAATTGCGCATCGAGCACACGGACGGCAGCGTGGAATGGATTGCGACGGACAAAAGCTGGCAGGCGCGGCCATCGAGCATTTTGCACTCGGAGATTTATAACGGCGAGCAACAAGACGCGCGGCTGGAGCAGAGGGGCTGGAAGAGTGCGGGCTTTGCCGCATCGGGATGGAGCGCGGCGCAAACCGTCGAACCAGCGCCGGTCGAAGTTGTGGCGCAGGATTTTCCGCCGATCCGCGTGGAAAAGGTTTTGGAAGCCAAGTCGCTTACCGAGCCGAAGCCGGGCGTTTATGTCTACGATTTCGGGCAGAACTTTTCCGGCGTGGAGCGGGTGCGCGTGACAGGGCCGGCGGGAACCGAGGTGCGGCTGCGCTTTGCCGAAATTCTCAATCCCGATGGAACGATCTATATCGAAAATCTGCGTACGGCCAAGGCGACAGACTATTTCATACTGCGCGGCCAGGGCGTGGAAGAGTTCACGCCGCAATTTACTTTTCACGGCTATCGCTACGCGGAGCTGACCGGGCTGCCGCAGGCGCCGGCAAAGGAGGCGGTCGCGGGAGTGGTGCTGCACACCGATGCGCCCTTTGCGGCCAAGCTCGCGACCGGCAGCGCGATGGTGAATCAGTTGTGGAGCAATATTTTGTGGGGGCAGCGGTCGAACTTTGTCGGCCTGCCGACCGATTGCCCGCAGCGCGACGAACGGCTGGGCTGGACGGGCGACGCCGAGGTGTTTTGGCGCGCGGCTAGCTATAACACCGATCTGGCGGCCTTTTCACGCAAATTTGCCGCCGACCTGCGGGGAACGCAGATTGGCTCTTCCTACTACGGAATTTTTGCGCCGGGTGTAGGGCGGCCGTATGAAGGGCAGGCGGCAGGATGGAGCGACTCTGGCGTGATTGTGCCCTGGACAAGTTGGCTGCAGAGCGGAGACGCCACGGTCATCGAGCAGAACTGGGCGGCGATGGAGAAGTATCTGGCGGGGATTGAAGCGGCCAATCCCGATTACCTTTGGCAGCACGAACTGGGCAATCAGTACGGCGACTGGCTCTCTCCTGAAGGCAGCACGGACCAGGCGCTGATTGGCACGGCCTACTGGGCTTACGACGCCAGGTTGATGCGCCAGATGGCCCATGCCACCGGCCGCGCGGCCGAGGAAGAAAAATACGCGCAACTCTTCGAGAAACTTCGCGCTGCCTTTGAAAAGCGTTTTGTGCTCGCCGACGGCTTTGTGGCCAGCGTCAACAATAAAGACAAAGCCGGCGACACGCAGACCGGCTACGTGCTGGCGCTGCACATGAATCTTCTGCCCGACGATCTGCGTGCGGCGGCGGCGCAAAAGCTGGTGGCAAAAATTCATTCAAACCACGATCTGATCGGCACCGGATTTTTGGGTACGCCCTATCTGCTGGAAGAGTTGACCAAGGCGGGCAACGCCAAGCTGGCCTATACGCTGCTGCTGAACACGCGCTATCCGTCATGGGGCTACATGGTGGAGCACGGCGCAACGACGATGTGGGAGCGGTGGAATGGCGACCAGATGATCGCCGATCCGGGCATGAATTCCTTTAACCATTACGCCTATGGCGCGGTGGCCGACTGGATTTACCGCTACGCGGCCGGCATCGACGCCACGACAAACGATCCGGGCTTCCACACGGTTGTGCTGCATCCGGTATTCGACGCGCGGCTGGGACATGTTGCCTTCGATTACGCCTCGGTATACGGGCCGATTCACTCCGACTGGACGGTGAAAGGTGCTACGGCCGAGTGGCATGTGACGATTCCCGCCAATGCGAGTGGAAGACTCGAACTCAGCGCCGATGAAGCCGCGCGGTACAAGCTAGGCGGCCTTCCGCTTGCGGCCAGCAAGTTGGTTAAGAGCGGCGAAAAGGGATTTGAAATCCCCGCGGGCAGTTATAGCTTTACCGTGAACCTGGAGTAACCGGGCGAGCGCAAAAGACGGCGAGCCATATTGGAAAGGAACGGTTGTGGGCGCGAATCCGATCTTAGGCGTGTTTTTCTGCTGGCTGGGCGGCGTGGCCTCGGCTAGTTTCTATGTGCCTTTCCGCAAGGTGCGCAACTGGTCGTGGGAGACCTATTGGCTGGTTGCAGGCTTCATGAGCTGGATCGTCGCGCCGTGGGTGCTGGCTTCTCTGCTGACCCACGATCTGGTGGGCGTGCTGCGAGCGACGCCGCCGGCAACACTCTTCTGGACCTTTCTCTTCGGCGTGCTGTGGGGCGTCGGCGGGCTGACCTTCGGGCTGACGATGCGCTACCTGGGCATGTCACTGGGCATGGCGCTGGCGATGGGCAACTGCGCGGCCTTCGGAACGCTGGTGCCGCCGATCTTCCACGGCCAGTTTGGCCAACTGCTGGCCCAGCGCTCGGGTGTGATGACGCTTGCCGGCGTTGGCGTCTGCCTGCTGGGAATTGTTTTTGCCGGACTGGCGGGACTCTCGAAAGAAAAAGAGCTTTCCGCCGAGCAGAAAACGGCCGCTATCAAGGAGTTCAACCTGAAGCTGGGGCTGGCGGTGGGCATCTTTGCCGGCGTGATGAGCGCCTGCTTCGCCTTCGGGCTGGATGCCGGTACGCCGATCAACCTTTTGACCTTGGCGCAGGGCAGCGGCGCGGTTTGGCAGGGGCTGCCTTCGCTGGTGGTCGTGCTCTGGGGGGGATTCCTCACCAACTTCGTCTGGTGCATGATTCTGAATCTGCGCAATCGCAGCTTCGGCGAATACACAAAGGTTCCCGCCGGCGCGGATGAGGCCGCGCGGCCCTCGATCGCCGTCAACTACATCTTCTCCGCCCTGGCCGGACTCACCTGGTACATGCAGTTTTTCTTCTACACGATGGGCCAGTCGCAGATGGGCCGGTACAGGTTTTCCAGTTGGACGCTGCTGAATGCCAGCACCATCATCTTCAGCACGCTTTGGGGGATTGCGCTCAAGGAGTGGAAGGGCGTGAGTTTGCGCACCAAGGCGCTGGTGGCGCTGACGCTGCTGACGCTGGTGGGCTCGACGATGATCGTCGGCTACGGAAACTTTTTGGTGGCGCGATAGGGCAATTACGGTAGCGGGAGTTCTTTGCTAAGATCGTGCGCGACGAGATCGGCGCGGAGCTGCTCGATGCCGCTAAAAACCAGGCTTTGTATGCCGAGCGCGCGGGCCGCATNNAGATCGCCGGATCGGGCTTGGCGAGGTGAAGCTGGTAGCTCCAGACCAGCAGATCGAAGCGGTCGAGCCAGTCGAATTTGCGCTTCATGGCGGCGAGAACGGCGTCGCCCATGTTCGAGAGGATTCCCGTCAGCAGGCCGCGTTTTTTAAGAGCAAGCTGCCAGGCGATCATGGCCGAATTTTCGTCCATCCACATGCGGCAGTCCCAGGCAACCAGCTCGTCGATGGTTGAGGGGGGCAGCGAGATCGCAGCGTCTTGGGCGAGCTTGCGCCAGAAGCCTTCGCCGGTGAGCGTGCCCAGATCGTAGGCGGGGCGATTGGCCCAGTAAAGCGAATCCAGTTTTTCCTCGGATAGGCCAGAGAGGCGAAGCAACGCGGCATGCGCTTCGGCCGGAGGCTGCACGGAAAGAACCATTCCATAGTCGAAAAGAACCGCGCGCAAGGCCAATGCCGCCCCCTCCAGGCGCCCGTGTATCGTGAAAAAGGGACGCTTCTTCCATTGTGCACCGATGGAGGGAAGCGCGTTCCAAGGAGGAAG
>PMHC01000102.1:4970-11857 GCA_003156495.1 Acidobacteriaceae bacterium | reverse complement strand
GGCGCGGGTTTCCGGTGCATCGGGACCGTAGAGATGGCCTTCGTGGTCGGGCTCGGAGAGATAGACGGCGATGAAGTGGGGCCGGTCGGCCGGGGAGAGATGCAGGAGGGCTACGACGTCGTCGATGCGCGCCTGCTGAGCCTCGGGCGAGCTTTGGGTTTTGTCGAAGAGCGCGTAGTAAGAGGGGCGGAAGCCGGCGATTTTGGCTTCGGAACCGGGCCAGAGCAGGACGGCCGAACGCATGCCCTGACTTTCGGCCAGACTCCAGAGCGGCACGCCGCTGTACCAGGAGCCATCGTTGACGGTTTTGGGGTTCGACATGGAGTAGCGATCGTCGCGCGCGGGATCGTAAAAGTTGTTGGCGACCAGGCCGTGATGCTCGGGATAGAGGCCGGTGACGAGCGTGTAGTGATTGGGAAAAGTGAGCGAGGGATAGCTGGGGTACATGCCATCGGGAGCCGAGACGCCTTGCGCGCCGAGGGCCAGCAGATGGGCGGCGTTGTCGCGGCGGGCGTAGTCCCAACGGAAACCATCGAGGGAGACCAGCACGACGTAATGCTGCTTCTGCGCCTGTGCAGAGTTGGGTGCGTTGTGGACTTGCGTGAGCGGCAGAGCCGGATTGAAGGCGAGATTTTGCGCCGACAGGGCGAGCGGCGCAGCCAAGATTAGCGGCGCAGCCAGGGCCAGCGCGAAGATCCTATAGGTAAGGGAACGCAGGCGCATGAAATGGCCTCTCGCACCAGCTTAGCGCATAAAAAGCGGTAAAAGCGTATGGCGGGCGAGGCGAATTTGAAATTCGCAAAAAAGACGAGCGCTTGTACCGTGGCCGGATGATTCCTATCCTGCGTGTTGTGGTTCCCCGGTCTCAGAATCGAGACCGGGAACACCCTTGATGGAACAAGTTCAAGCGGTCACGGAGCTAGGCGGCGATGCGGGCCCAGGCCATGCGAAGGAGGCCGCAGGCGAGGATGGCGAGCTTTTGCGCGGTGGGAACGCTGGCGCGCCGAGTGAAAACATCGTAGTCGGCACGCTCGATGCGCTTGAGCAATGCGTGGTAGATGGTGACCAGCACCCAGAGCGCGGGGCGGCTTTCGCGAGCGATGAGCGGCAGCAGCTCGCGAGCGGAGCGGTAGTAGGTTTCGGCTTGCATGGCGACGGAAGCGAAGAGCAGGCGCTCGCAGCGCGTGGGCGGAGTGGCCGCGGGATGATGCAGCAGCGCATCGAGAGTGACGCCGCGTTTGGCCAGATCATCGAGCGGCAGATAGACACGATTGCGCTCGGCGTCTTCGGCCACGTCGCGCAAGATGTTGGTGAGCTGGAAGGCGATGCCGGTTTCTTCGGCGAGTTTTTCGGCGCGCTCGTTGCTGTAGCCGAAGATGTGGATGCAGACCAGGCCGACGACGGAGGCGACGAGGTAGCAGTAGTGATAGAGCTCGTTGAAGGTGGCGTAGGTGTCGGGCTGATCGGAGGCGGCGTGGTTCAGATCCATGGTGACGCCGGCGACGAGTTCGTCGAGGAGCGTGAGGGGAATTTTGAAGCGCGTGGTGGCGTCGCGGACGGCGAGAAAGGCCGCGTCGCTGGTCGCTTCGCCAGCCGCGGCTTTGCGCCACTGGGCAAGCCAGGAATCGAGCCGGAGACGGCGCTCTTCGCGCGAGAGCACTTCGTCGTCGGCCAGATCGTCGGCCTGGCGCATGAAGGNNGGCGCAGATGGCGTTGCGGCGCTCGGGCGGCAGCGCGACAAAGGCGTAGTAGAAGTTTTTCGCTTCGCGTTTAGCAATCGCCCGGCAGGCGGCGTAGGCGTCGGCGAGATTCGGATCGGAAGTGGGGTTGGGAGCGGTCAAGCAACCTTCCTTGTTGGGCGCGAGCCGAGGCGGAGAAAAGGTAGCGCCATGCCGCCGATGGCGCGCAGGGCCAGCGCCAGCTTGGTGCGTTGGGAGATGGCCGGCCGCGCCGAGAGCACGTCGTAATTGCGGCGCTCGATGGCGCGAAGAATCTCAAGGCCGCCGCGGCTGAAGAGGTCGAGATCGATAGCCAGCTCGCGGCTGACCTGCCCGATCAGCGGCAGCCCTTCGGCGAAGAGCGCGCGGGCGTAGTCGACTTCGTACCGCAGCAGAGCGCGAAACTCTTCGGTCGCGCGGCCCTGGGCGATGGTTTCGTCGGAGAGACCGAAGCGGCGCATATCGGCTTGCGGCAGATAGACGCGGCCTTTGGCGAAGTCCACGCGCACATCTTGCCAGAAGTTGGCGAGCTGAAGCGCGGCGCAGGTGGCGTCGGAGAGGCGGAATTTTTCTTCACGCGTTTCTTCGTTCACCTCACCGCAGGCGTAGAGCACGAGCCGCCCGACGGGATTGGCCGAGTAGCGGCAGTAACCGAGCAGATCCTGCATGGTTTCGTAGCGGGTGACGGTCTGGTCCTGGCGAAAGGCGACGAGCAGATCGGCGAAGGGCTCTTTGGGAATGGAGCAGGCGCGAATGGTTTCGGCCAGCGCGATGAAGACCGGATGGCGAGCGCGGCCTTCGTAACAGGCATCGAGCTCGCGGCCCCAGAGGTCGAGAAGCGCGAGTGCCGCCGCGGAATCGCCAACCTCGTCGCCGAGATCGTCTGAGATGCGGCAGTAGGCGTAGATGGCATGGAAGTGCGGACGCAGCGGCTTGGGCAAAAACCAAGTGGCGACGTGGAAGTTTTCGTAATGCGTTTCGGCCAGATGGCGGCAATAGGCCAGAGCCTCGTCGAGCGAGGGAGCGCGATCGGGAATGCGATAGGAATCAGGCAGAGCGGCCCAGCCGCGGGCGAGCGGATCGCCAGGAGAAGCGGATTGAGAAGAATCAGATTGAGAATGCGCCGCCTGCAATCGAACTGCCTCCATTGAGTGGCGGCGCGCATGGTGAGCATTTGTGACGCGCCGCTTGCAACCATTTTACGCGAGAGCGAGGCCTCTGGTGAGTTGCGCCCGTTACACTGTTCTATGAGGTTTTCCGTGTCGCGTTTTATTTGTACCGCTCTGTTTTTCGCGCTGCTTGGCGCCATCGCGCCGGCGCAAAATTCCGCCGCTGCTTCTACGCAAAGTTCCGCTGCCGCGCCTACGCAAAATTCCGCCGCTGCTTCTACGCAAAGTTCCGCTGCCGCGCCTACGCAAAATTCCGCGCCCGTTCAAGTGCCACCTGTGCCCAGCGAACTGGTCGAGGCCGAGGCCTCCATCGCGCATTCGGATTGGAAGAGCGCCGAAGAGAAGCTCGATCCATGGCTTGTCGCGCATCCCGGTGACGCACGCGCGCTCTTTGACGCCGGCTATGTAGCCGACGCGCAAAACCGATCCGATGCGGCGGCGGCGTTTTATCGCCGCGCGACCGAGGCCAATCCAAAATCTTTCGAGTCGCGTCTTTCGCTCGGATTGCTGTTAGCGCGGCAGGACAAACTCACGGAGGCTCGTCCCGAGCTGGCCGCGGCAGTTGCGCTCGAGGCCGATGCGGTGCTGAAGGCTCGCGCATGGCGCGCGCTGGCGCGCATTGACCGCGCAACCGACGCAACAGCCGCCTCCAACGATCTGCTTGAAGCGCTCAAGCTGACGCCAGAAACCGCCGATGACACGTTGCTGGCCGCCGAACTGGCCGAGCGCGCCGGGCAGCAGAGCGCCGCCGAAGCCGCCTATCGCCGCGTACTGGCCTCCGATCCGCATTCGACGGCGGCCATCACCGGTTTGGCGCATATACTGATCGAGCGCAAGCAGTACCCCGAGGCTGAAAGCCTGCTTCACGATGCGCTCGCCAAGTTGCCCGACGACCCCGCGCTGACGGCGCAACTGGCCACCGTGCTGGCCGATCAGGACAAGGCCGAGGCGCTGCCGCTTTTGCAAAAGCTGCACGAAACGCATCCCAACGATGCGGCGATTACGCGCATGTTGGCCGCCGTGCTGGCCGAGTCCGGCGATTACGCCGGCGCCGACAAGTTGGACATTGCGCTGCTGGCCGCGACGCCGCAAGACGCGGAGCTGCTTGTGGCGCATGGTCAGAATCTCGTTCATCAGTTGCAATTCGCGCCGGCCTACACGGCCTTCGAGCAGGCGACGCAGATCGATGAGGCCAATGCCGACGGCTGGAGCGGGCTGGCCTTTGCCGCTTCGCGCATCTCGCGCCCCGACGTCACCATCCACGCGCTCACCATGCGCTCGCGATCCTTGCCTGAAAACTCATCCACGCTTTTTCTGTGGGCCACGGCCTACGATTCCCTGCACCAGAAGGATCAGGCCATCGTCTACTATCGTCGCTTTCTCGACGCGGCGGCTGGCAAGCTGCCCAATCAGGAGTGGCAGGCCCGCCAGCGAATGCAAGTTCTCGGCAGAAAATAGATGCCGCGCCGCTACCTGCTTAGAGCTACAGATAGCGGCGCGCGCGTTTGCGGCCGCATTTTTTAACAAGCCGATTCCCTCTCCGGGACCAACTTCAGCATTCAGTACCCAACCGGTTCTTCCCCGCTTCGCTCCAGCCTTTCTCGCTTGCAGCCGTTCGCGAAATGCGACTACGATGGTCACATTTCAAGGACCGAGCCACACGGTGGAGGCGCCTGATGCGAAGCTGGATTTCGATTGCCGTTATACTTGCGATGGGCATCGCCGCCGGGCCGGTCTGCGCATCTTCGCGCGGCCACTCCGCGCCCAGCCAGCAGAGCATCGATGCGCTGGAGGCGCGCGCCAACCAGGCGCAACCGCGCGAGCAATGCTTTCTTTACGCCGAGCTTGTTCAACAGTTGACCGAGCTGAGCATTCACCAGTACGCGGCCGGCGATTTTACCCAGGCGGGTGATCTGCTCAAGCGCGTGCAGCGCGTGGCGCAGAAGATTCATCTCTCGCTGGCCAACAACGACAAGCGCCTGAAGAACGCCGAGATTCTGCTCGGCCACACCGCCTTCCGGCTTAACGAAATGCTTCACGCCGGCAGTTTCGACGATCGCTCATTGGTTGAACAAACGCTGGCCCAAGTCAGCCAGGCGCAAAACGCCGCCATGTTGCAGGTCTTCGACAAGTAACCGCATCTGGGCATTGGTATTAGGGCGTGTCATCAAACTATCTATATGCGCACCAGGTTTTCGGCATCGGGCTTTCGGCATCGATCTAGGCCTGTGACCGGATGATTTTGCATCTTAGCGTTGTGGTTCCCAGGTTTCAAAATCGAGACCGGGGGCACCCTCGATGGCACAAATTTGAGCGGTCACGTACCGAGTTTCTCGTTTATCGTTTCTTAAAATTGTGCTTGAATAGAGTTCGCGGAGGCTTGCCGTTATGCGCGCTCTTGCCGCCATTTTTTTTGCGCTGCTGCTGGTCGCGTCGATACCGGCGCAACGCCAGCAGCGCGAGCCGCTGACAGAAAAGCAACAAGACCAGATCGCCGAAGCCGGCACCGATCCCGTGGCTCGCGTCAATCTCTACATCAAATTTCTCGACGAACATGCCGACACGATCAAAGGACTGGTCAAGCGCACGAGGTCCGCGGCGCGCGCGCGGCGCATTGACGACGAGCTTGAGGATTTTGCCGCGCTCGCCGATGAGTTCGATACGAATCTGGATGTTTATGCCGAGCGCAAGGCGGACATTCGCCTCGCGCTCAAGGGAATGAACGAAGCGGTTCTGCGCTGGCAAGAGGTTTTACAGAGATTGCCGAGCGAGCCAGGCTTTGAGATTTCGCTAAAAGATGGAATCGCGAGCCTCGACGACCTTGCCGCGCAAACCAAACGACTCACAGCCGACCAGGAGGCTTACTTTAAAGCGCACAAGAACGAAAATGGTCAGGAGCGTTGGGAGCCGAAATAAGTGGACAGTGGACAGTGAACAGTGAACAGGCATTAGCAAATGCCGAAATGGACGCGACATTTAATCCAATAGCAATAGCAACAGCGTAGAGTTCCCTGTCCACTGCCGTGCACTGTTATTCTCTTGAGTGGTGGCCATCGACTTCGTTTCCATTTTTCAGTTGGAGTATCGCGCGCTTCGTCCGCGCGCGGAGATGCCGTCGATTCAGGTTCGGTTGAAGCGATTCACTTCGCTGAACACCACGATCCGGCTGCGCGATAGCAAAATTTTCGTCAGCCTCTCGGACCTGCTGGAAGGCGCGCCGGAAGAGGTAATCCACGCCATCGCGCATATTCTGCTGGCCAAGCTCTATCGCCGGCCGATCGACCGCAGGCAGAACCTGCGCTACAAGCGCTTCGCTTCGAGCAACGCCGTTACGCAACAGATCGAAATGATCCGGCACGTGCGCGGAGCAAAATACTATTTCGGTCCCGAGGGTCGCTTCTACAATCTCGAAGAGGTTTTCGACTCGCTTAATCGGAGATTTTTCAACGGTCTGCTGGGCCGGCCCGATTTGACGTGGAGCGAGCATGTGGCCAAACGGCTGCTGGGCCACTACGACGCGGCGCACAACACGATCGTCGTCAGCCGCGTTTTTGACAGGCCGTCAAGCCCTCGTTATGCGCTGGAGTATTTGCTGTACCACGAGATGCTGCACTTGAAGCATCCGGTGCGGATGCGCGGGCTGCGCCGCTCGGTTCATCCGCGCGAGTTCAAGGCCGATGAAGCGCGTTTTCCGCAACTGGCCGAGGCGCTGGCCTTCATTAAGCGTTTGTAGCTGGCTCGTTCCCCGCTTCGGCGTCGTCCTCTGTTTTCGGCACTTCCAGCGCTCCGGTTAAACTGGCGACGCGATCGATATTGTGGCTTTTGCACCAGGCTTCGAGCTTGAGGGCGATGTGCTCGGAGGCGCAGGGATCGGCGAAGTTGGCGGTGCCGATTTCGACGGCGGTGGCGCCGGCAAGCAGAAATTCAACGGCGTCTTCGGCGGTCATGATGCCGCCCAGGCCGATGACGGGAATTTTGACCGCGCGCGCGGTTTCATAAA
>PMHC01000102.1:0-4851 GCA_003156495.1 Acidobacteriaceae bacterium | reverse complement strand
TCAGCTCATAGGCCGCGATGCCGTCGGCCTGATTCAGGTGTTCGATGACGCCGGTGTATTCGCCTACCGTCGCGCCGAAGACGTTGACGATCACTTTGCATTGCGGATGGCGTCTCATCGGCGGCAGCTTGCGCGCGACGAACTCCTCAACGCCGATGTTCTGCAGGCCGATGGCATTCAACATGCCGGCCGCCGTGGGCACAATGCGCGGCGCGGGATTGCCGGTCATCGGCTCGAGAGAAATGCCCTTGGTGACAATGGCGCCCAGCCGCTCCAGCGAGACGATCTCCTCGAACTCAATGCCGTAACCGAAGGTTCCACTGGCGGCAATCACCGGATTCGACAACTCGATTCCGGCGAACGAGACTTTCATGTCTGGTTTCACGGCGCGGCTATCTTCCTTTGCGGCCCAAGCATGAGAAGGGCGTTTATTGGCCGGAGGAGGCGGCCGGTTTGAGCGCCACGTCGAGCACGCGACCTACCGCCGCGGAGGGACGATTGACGCCCGCCAGCGAAGCGAAGGTCACCGCCAGATCCACCGGTTCTACTGCTACATCATACTCGCCGGGCTTGAAGGGCAGGCCGTAGAAAGCCAGCGGCACATGCCGGTCATAGTTCCACGGACTGAAGTGCGTGGTGCCGGCCAATTGGCCCGAGCCGGAGATCTGGTAGGCGTCCAGAAGCAACATGACGTACCAGTTGCCGTGGTCGGCGACGCTGTGCGCAATCTGCCGGCCGAACTCGCTGGGCGGCAATTGTCCGTTTTGGAGTTGCAGCCGCGTATATACGTGCTGGACGCGCGGCGAGGGATCAAGCCGTAGCTGCGCGGGATGGAAGATTTGTGGCGGGACGGAATCATGAAGCTGTGGCAGTGGATTTTGGCCTTGGCTGGCTACGGCTTCGGGCAACAGTTCGGCCACGGCTTCTTCAGCGGTTTTTTCATCGACGCCCGCTTTTTTGAAGGCGCGCTGGTCGAGCACGATGTAGGGCAGATCGTAGCTGCCGACGGACTGATCCGGATCGGGCAGCAGGTAGCTGACGTGCTTGCCGCCGCGCGAGAAGCGTTCATTCAGTTTGTTATTCACCGCCTTATAAAGCGGCTGCATTTTGATGGCGTAGGCATTGATGCCGAGCTTGGCCGCTTCACCGGGAACAGGGGCTACGCCGTGATCGGCGCTGAGCGCCAGCCATACGTTATTGAGGCCGATCTTCTGGTCCAGCCACGAGAAAAATCCATCCAGATCATGATCGAGGCTCAGGATCATTTTGTCTTCGTACTCGGAATCCGGCCCGAATTTATGTCCGAGAATATCGTTGGCCGAAAGCGAGATTGTCAACAGATCGGTGACGCCGTTCTGCCCCAGTTTTTCTTTTTCGATCAGATCCTGGGCAAAATCCAGTTCGTAGCTGTTGGCCGCCGGCGTTAAACCCACTAATTCGAAAAACTGCGTGGTGGAGGCGTCAACATTGGCTTCGCGCTCGGCCTGCGCGATGCGGTCGCTGGAGTTGAAGTCGCGCACCCACTGCGGCAGGTGCTCCATGTAATAGGTCGAGGAGGTGAACTGGCCGCTGGCATCGTCGATCCAATAGGCGGCGTTGGCCGACTGGCCAGCCGGCAGAATCGCGGCGCGATCTTTGAGAGAAATGCCGAAGACGCGGGAACGGCCCTGCGTCGCGAGGCGCAGTTCGTCGCCCAGCGTGGTGGCGCGCAAACTCAGGGGCGATGCGCCGCCGACAAACTTCGCGGCCCACTCCGGCGCGCCGGGCTGATTGGCGGGAAGCGAGGAGGCCGGCAGATCGACGAGCTGGTAGCGCTCATCTTCAACCGAGCTGACTGGCGTGTCGTAAGAGCGCGCCGCATCCCACCACTCATTCGAGTCGATGCCGTGGCCGTCGGTGTAAGCGCCGGTGCCGATGGTTGCGTGCCCCGGAGCCGTTTTAGTGTTGGCGTAGTTGTAATAGCAGTTGGTGAACCATGCGCCCTGCTTCATGAAGAGATTGAAGCCGCGNNCGCGAAACTGGTCGATGACGACGACGACAATCAGCTTGGGGCGTCCGGCATAAACCTGACCCCAGATTTGAGGCGTAATCGCCATGGCGAAGGCCACGGCGGCGATCGCCATTGCCAGCACGCGTTGCATACGGAAGCGGATAACCATAACGGAATTTTAACCGGCCAGCTTTAAAGACCGATTAAGATTGTCGCGTAAATGAAAGGCCCTCCGGCGTTTACCGAAGGGCCGTGGAATTTGTTTTAGAGCAAATCGCCTGATGNNCTAAAGTCGTGCCCCTTCAAAATTACTCTACAACCACAGGCGATTTGTTTTAAAAGCGCTTCTATGCCTTGACCGGCTCGTCGACATTGATCTTGACCGGCGTGAGCCAGCCGAAGCGATCCGGCTTCAGTCCGCTGGTAATGGCGAAGAATTCATCGGCGATCTTCTGGGTGATTTCGCCCGGCTTGCCGTCGGCAATCGTGATGCGGTCGATCGAACGGATCGGCTGGACCTCGGCGGCTGTTCCGCTGAAGAAGACCTCGTCGGCGATGTAGAGCAGCTCGCGCGGAAGCGGTTGCTCGGTCACCGGCAGTCCCAGGTGACGGGCGATTGTCAGCACGCTGTCGCGTGTAATTCCCGATAGCGCCGAGTTGGCGAGCGGCGGGGTAAACAGCACGCCGTTGCGCACCACGAAGACATTCTCGCCCGAGCCTTCGCTTACAAGGCCGTGCACGTCGAGCGCAATCCCCTCTTGGTAGCCGTTGACTTCGGCTTCCATGTGGATCAACTGCGAGTTCATGTAATTCGACGCCGCTTTGGCCAGCGATGGCATCGTGTTGGGCGCCATCCGGTTCCAGCTTGAGACGCAAATGTCCGCGCCGCCGTGGCCGGGAATGTATTTGCCCCAGGGGAAATCCGCGATGTAGACCTCGATGGGCGATCGGGTCGGGTCTACGCCGATTTCACCGTAGCCGCGCAATGCGATCGGCCGGATATAGCACGGCGCCACGCCGTTGGCCTCGACCAGATCCACCACGCCGGCGCACAGTTCTTCCAGTGTGAATGGCAGGTCCATGCGGTAGATTTTTGCCGAATCCAGCATGCGCTGCATGTGCTCCGGCAGCCTGAAGATGGCCGCTCCGTGCGGCTGCTTGTAACAACGAATCCCCTCGAAAACGCTCGATCCGTAATGAATCACATGACTCATTACGTGAATCGTCGCCTGCTCCCAAGGGATCAAATTTCCATTGTGCCAGATCTTTTCAGTGGCTTGAATCGGCATGGCGTTTGCTGCTCTCCTCCATTTTTGGACTTTATGCGATAGCTTAAAGGTTGTCACGCGAAGCCTATTGCTGGCAAGCGCCGATGCGTTTTCCGCTCCGGTCTACTTGTGTTCTCTGATGCTCAATTCGCAGCTTTTTACCAGGGCAGAGTTTGGCCTAGATGGAAGAAACCGCCGGTAGGAGCGTCTTCAGGCAAGGTGGCCAGCGCTACGGCGGTTTTAGCGCCCTCGTTCAGATCCATCGGCGCTTGCGGGCCGCCCATGTCGGTCTTGACCCAGCCGGGATGGGCCGAGTTGACCTTGATTTTTGTGTCGCGCAGCTCGTAGGCCAGATGGATGGTGAAGGCGTTGAGCGCCGTTTTTGAAGCGTCGTAGGCAAAGGATTTGGAGTCGTAAACCGGCGAGCCGGGCGTGGCCTGGAGCGAAAGCGAACCCAGAATGCTCGATAGATTTACGATGCGGGCAGCCGCGCTTTTTTTGAGCAGCGGCAACAGCGTTTTGGTGAGCGCCACCGGCGCGAAGAAGTTGGTTTCAAAGACCCGCCGCAACAGATCTATCGGCACTTCGCCGGCCGAGTGCTCGGGACCCGTGCCGGGAAAAGTGCCGCCGGAGATTCCCGCATTGTTGATGAGAATATCGAGGAGGCCGTAACGCGAATCGAAATATTCGTATGCGGCTTTGTGGCTGGCCGGCAGCGTCGCATCGAACTCGAGCAGGTCGGCTTCGGCGCCGGCCGCGCGCAGTTTTTCGAGTGCTTCCCTGCCCTGCGCCAGATTTCGCGCACCGATCACGACCGTGGCCGCGTCTTTCAGCTCCAACGCAGTTTGAAGGCCCAGCCCGCGATTTCCGCCCGTAATGAACGCAATTTTCTTCGCCATGGACGCAGTACTCCTTTGTTGCTTGGATTCACCAAGCAGCTTGATGGCTTCAACTAAATTGCAGCTTTAGACGGTAGCTACCGGAGATTCGTTTCGCGCCGATGCGGTGCGGCTTTGCAGTTCTTCGAAGATGCGGCCTTCGGCAACGGCGGCGGCGCGCGCGATAGGGGCCGAGAGCTGCGTCGAGATCGGCTGCTGGGGATCGATGGTGATGGCGTAGAGCACGATTTCCCGCTCTCCGACACGGATATAAAAGGCGTCGAGCAGATCTTTGACGCCGATGTCGTGCGCGGTAAGGGTAGGCGGATAGTCCCTGGAAAAACGGGGCGTGGTGCGCGTCACGGTTCCCGGCGGATTGCCGTCGGCGGCCGCGTCGATGAGGACGATGCGATCGGCGCTTTCAAGCGCTCCCAGCAGCGTGAAGCCGCCCGTGCCGCCGTCCAGACACTCGATACCTTCAGGCAGAGTGCGCGCTTCGAGAGCGCGTACGACGTGCACGCCGACGCCCTCGTCGCCCATCAGGAGATTGCCCAACCCCATGACCAGAGTTTTTTTGCCCGTATTCACTGGCGCCTCGTATCAGTTGAAAGCGATCAACTATCAGAGCGTTTTCATGAATGGTATAAGGGAACGAAGCTTCCCTCGGGGGCTAAAGGCCACGTTGGTTTGATTGAGTTTACGGCACGGCTAAAGC
>PMHC01000175.1:4112-25762 GCA_003156495.1 Acidobacteriaceae bacterium | reverse complement strand
TGAAGTCCTTGCCGCAGATCGGAGCCGAATTTTGTTTCGACAGTTCGATCAAAGCCGGAACATCAGTGGTCAAATTCGGTGCACCATTGACGAAGGGGACACCTTCCTTCAGCGCCGCGTAGGCGTAGATTTGCGAAGGAGCAATGCCGATGTCATTTTGTTCGAGGCCCTTCTCGAAAGAGGCAATCGACTCATGCACGGCGGCCGGCTTCATGAAGATCTCCGTCGATCCGCACCAGATCACGATCACGCGGTCGACTGTTTTTTTGAAGGCTTGAATGTCGGCGCGCAACTGCTCGGCCAAGTCACGCTTGTTTTTGCCTTTCTTCACGTTGACGCCGTTCAGCCGCTTCACGTAATAGTTGTCGAAGACCGCCGGCATCGGCTTGATGGTTTCCAGATAGGGCTTCAACTGCTGAATAGTTTCGCTCTTCAGCACCTCGGCATGCGCCGCGGCCTGATAGACGTTGTCTTCAAAGATGTCCCATCCGGTAAAAACGATGTCGTTCAGATCCGCCAGAGGAACAAAGTCCTTGATCAACGGCGTATTGTCATCGGTCCGCTTGCCCAGCCGGATCGTTCCCATTTGCGTCAGAGATCCGATCGGCTTTGCCAGACCGCGCCGCACGGCTTCGACGCCGGAAATCATCGTCGTCGCCACCGCGCCCAAGCCTACCACCATCACGCCCAGCTTTCCTTTTGCGGGCTCAACCTTCGTTGCGGCAGTTTTCTGGCCGCCTTGCTGCTCGATTGCCATTGTCTTTTCTACCCTTCCTTTACTGAAAATCCGTAATCAACTTTGCTACACATCCGGCGCACTCCGCGCCGTCTTTCAAACTTTTCACCTAGGCTTCATCCGCTTTCCGCCGGCGGCTCAAATGCGACCATACAAACCACACGAGCAGCACTAGAACGACGACTTCCACGACAGAATGGAAGCGATGGAAAGCCTGCTCAAAGCGCGGATCGGTATGCCACCGCTCGCCCAACTCCCGGCCCACATAGGCCAGCACAAAGCACCACGGCCACGAGCCCATAAAGGTATAAATGTGGAACCGCACCTGATTCATTTTTGCGATCCCGGCGGGAAACGCGATAAAAGTTCGCACAATCGGCAACAGGCGCGACACAAGAACGGTGATCGCTCCATACTTGCCGAAAAACCGCGTCATCATGTCCAGGTCATGGCTGTTCATCAAAACCCAACGGCCATAACGCTCCACCAGCGGCCTTCCGCCCTTGGCCCCGACCCAGTAAGCGACCGCCGAGCCCAGGTTGCAACCAACCGCGCCGACCGTCGCAGCCCAAAAAAGATTGATGTGGCCCAGATAGGCCACATAACCGGCAAAGGGCATGATGATTTCAGAAGGCAACGGAATACACGCCGATTCGATGCCCATCAAAGCCATAATGCCGACATACCCGCCGGCGTCAATCACGTGCGTAATAAATGCAAACAACAGAGCCAGGATTTTTTCACTCATGAGCGTACTCAGTATATAGGTCCGTTACATGTTATTTCCGTCCTTGCGACGCAATCTTCGGTGAAAAAACGCTGCACACGTCTGCATTTCTCATTTGTTAAGATGGACTGTGATCGCGGCCACGATCACAGGAGGTTTACGTGTCCGATCTTCCCCTGGTTCCGCTCACTCTTGAAGGCTCCGCCGTGCTCCACCAGTTCTTCCGCTTCGACTGGAAAAGCTGGCACGCCGGCGCGGAAGACAAAAGGCTGAAGATCGTCGCCGAAACCGTCGCCGCTTTACGCACAATCGAGCGCACCACGCCAGATGCGCCTATTCGCACCGCGCTCTACGCTCAACTCGGCCACAAAGGCGATCTGATCTTCGTCCACTTCCGCGACTCCTTCGAAGCGCTCAATCAGACCGAGCTGGCGCTGGCGCAAACGCCGCTCTACGACTTTCTCGATCTACGCCATTCCTATCTTTCCGTCGTCGAACTTGGTCTCTACGAATCCTCGCGCAAGAGCTACGAAGCGGCGGCGGCCATGGGCTTCGAGCCGCATTCGCCGGGGTGGGAAGCGGAGATCGCCTCCTCACTTGAACGCGCCGCCTCGACGATGACGCCGCGCTTGCGCCCCGCGATTCCTGAAGCAAAATTTCTCTGTTTCTATCCCATGAATCGCGTACGCGGCGAGCAGAAAAATTGGTACACACTGCCTTTTGTCGAACGCCAGCGCATGATGCACGAGCACGGCATGGTGGGCCGCCGCTACGGCGACCGGGTCAAACAGATCATCACCAGCTCGATCGGCCTTGACGACTGGGAGTGGGGCGTCTCGCTCTTCGCCGACGATCCGGTCGTCTTTAAAAAACTTATTTACGAGATGCGTTTCGACGAAGTCAGCGCAGTATACGCGCTCTTCGGTCACTTCTTCATCGGCCAGCGCTTGCCGATAGAAAAGTTCAGCGATTGGCTCGGCGGAAAGCTCTAACCGTTCAACCAGCTTTTATAGAATGGTTGCAACCAAATCGCTGGCATAGGGAGAAACTGCATTGATGAAGCTGCTGGCCGCACGCCGCACGCCCGCTTTCAAACGCACGGAGGCCGCGGTTCTCGGGCTTTATCTCGCGCTCACCGGATGGGTCGCCATCTATCACGAACCCTGGACCGACGAGGCGCAGGCTTGGCTGCTGGCGCGCGACAACAGTCTATGCGCGCTGCTCTTTCGCCGCCTGCATTATGAGGGGACGCCGGGGCTATGGCACGCGCTGTTGTGGCTTTTTTGCCGGCTGCATTTTTCCTACGCGGCAATGCACGCAGCGACGGTGTTTATCGGCGTCGCCGCGGCCTTTCTCCTGCTGCGCCGCAGTCCCTTCCCTGCCCTGGTGCGCTGGCTGCTGCCATTTTCCGTGGCGCTAGCCTATCAAACGCCGGTGATTGCCCGCAGCTATAGCCTCACCCCGCTGCTTGGATTCGCCATTTGCGTTGCACTCGGTGCAAAAAAAGAACGGCCGCTGCTGGTTGCTCTGCTCGCTGGATTGTTGGCCAACACTTCGCTGATTGCGGTCTTTCTCGCATTCGGGCTGGCGATCTTCGGCTTTTTTGCGCAACGCACCGAGCTGCCGCCGCAAAAAAAGAATAGATTGGCAGCGGTAGCACTATTCGCCGTCTTCGGCCTCTTCGCGCTCTACAC
Organism: Acidobacteriaceae bacterium; assembly: GCA_003156495.1. Taxonomy (GTDB): domain Bacteria; phylum Acidobacteriota; class Terriglobia; order Terriglobales; family Acidobacteriaceae; genus Telmatobacter. The sequence continues at coordinate 22,605 of PMHC01000175.1, read as the reverse complement.
GGCGCTGCCCGCGCCCGACACAAATGAAGGCCAGGCGCAAGCGCTGGCGGCCAATCCGCGCGTGGCCGCCGTGCTGGCACAGCTAACCGGCAGTTCGGCGCGATGCACGGCGCAGCCAGCGGCAAACTGCGTGACGGGAAATGCCCCACGCTGCCAACCAGCCACGGGAAATGCAACCTATCGTCATCATGCGCATCGCGGCGGCGCGCTGGCGGCGCTGGCGCACATCGCGGCGCTGGCTTTTTTCCCGGTCTCCAACTTGAATCTGCTGGCACTGGCCTTCTACGCCGCGCTCATTTATTGGCAATGGAAACACAAGGCGCTAATCTGCTCTCTGCCGCTGCTGGCGACGCTGATCGGCGCCAAGGTTCTGCCCTTCAGCGAACACCACACCTCGGTGCTTTGGGCGGCTATCATCGTTACGCTTTGGCTCACGTGGCAGCGCATCGATTCGCAAGAGAAAATCAAATTCGATTCTGTTTTCGCCGTGGTTCTGCTAGCCGTACTCGTCCAACAAATCGCCTGGACGGCCTTCGCCGCCACTTACGATCTGCATCATCCATTCGATGGCAGCGTTGAAGCCGCACAGTATTTGGAGACTAACGCCGGAGGGCGCGCCATCGCGGGCTTCAACTACCACTCGATCGGGCTGGCGGCCTTCGCGCCGCGCAATCTGTATTTCAATCAGTCCACCGCTTACTGGCCGTGGAGTTGCGCCGCGGATTCAGATGCACGAATCGCCGAGGCGCTCAGCCAGCATCCGCAGTTCGTTGTCGCCGGCGAAAGCTACGATGGCGACGTGAGCTGGCGCAACCAGATTCTCAAGGAAAAACCGGCATGGACGCGCAACGACGAAGATGGAATCGCGGCCATGCTTGAAACACACGGCTACCGTCCCACGCATCGCTTTTGCGGAAACCAGCCGGCGCAGTTCGGATTTTCAGAGCAGAGCTGTGAAGTAATTTACGAGCCGCAAACAACCGATCAAAAGCAATAATCGCCGGCAAAAACAAAAGGCCGCCTCGCGCAAGCGAAGCGGCCTTGAATGATTGAAAAGTTAAACTACTTTTTCGCTACCGAGGGACGAGTATCAAGCGCACCCGAGGCGTAGCCCTTGATGAACTCGGTGATCGCGAGCGGCTTGTAATCGCCAGCGTGACCGGCCTGGCCAAACTGGGTCATACGCAGAGCGACAACCTTCTGCATGGCTTCGCGAGCAGGCTTCAGGTAGTCGCGCGGATCGAACTTCTCCGGCTGTTCGGCAAAGACCTTGCGGATCGCGCCCGTCATGGCCAAGCGATTGTCGGTATCGACGTTGACCTTGCGCACGCCGTTCTTGATGCCGAGCTGAATCTCTTCGACCGGCACGCCCCAAGTCTGCCTCAACTTGCCGCCGTACTGGTTGATGATGTCCTGCAGATCCTTGGGCACCGAGCTGGAGCCGTGCATCACCAGGTGGGTGTGGGGCAAACGATTGTGGATCTTGATGAGAAGGTCCATCTTGAGCACCGAGCCATCGGGCTTCTTGGTGAACTTGTACGCGCCGTGGCTGGTGCCGATGGCGATGGCCAGAGCATCAACGCCGGTACGCTCGGCAAACTCGACTGCCTGATCGGGATCGGTAACGTGCTCGAGGCCCGTGCCGCCCGCGCCGTGACCGTCCTCAACGCCGCCCAGCACGCCGATTTCACCCTCGACCGTTACGCCGCGAGCATGCGCGAACTCAACGACCTTCTTGGTGACGGCAACGTTCTCTTCAAAGGTCGCCGGCGTCTTGCCGTCGTCCTTGAGCGAGCCATCCATCATCACGCTGGTGTAGCCCAGCTCGATGGCACTCTTGCAGGTCTCGTAGCTGTTGCCATGGTCCTGGTGCATAGCGATGGGAATCTCGGGATGCAATTCGCTGGCAGCCAAGATCAGGTGGAACAGATAACGATCCTCGGCGTACTTGCGCGCGCCGCGGCTGGCCTGGATGATGACCGGCGACTTGGTTTCAACAGCCGCTGCCACAATGGCCTGGATCTGCTCCATGTTATTCACGTTGAACGCGCCTACGCCGTATCCGCCCTTAGCAGCCTCGTCAAGAAGCTGCCGCATTGAAACAAGAGGCATAACAATCTCCTTCTAATTTGCTCCGGCCGCCGTATTACTCGCGCTATCTAATCGCGGGAATCCGTCAAGCGCCGCAAGCCGCAATCACCTTTATGTTAGCAGAGCGGCGCGGCGACGGTTTTCTGCTTATTGTTAGCGCATTTTAACGATGCCGAATCAGTTTTGCGCCAGTTCCGCTGTTTCCAAAAAGGTATAGCTGCCCGAAGGCGAAGGCGTAACGTGCGTTAGCCGCCGGTTGTGCACCACCAGCGTGTCTAAATACCAAAGGTTGACGGCCGGCAGATCGCGCGCCAGAATTTTCTGCGCCTCGGCGTAGTCGGCGCGGCGGTGGTTCTGGTCCGGATTCTGAGCCGCATCGTCGAGCAGCGCATCCAATTGCGGATTGGCATAACGGCCACGATTGGCGCCCTTGGGCGGAAAACGCGTCGACGAAAAAACGTAGCTAAAAATATCCGGCTGCTCGTTGCCGCCGATCCAATAAAGCGAGTACATCTGGAATGCTCCGCGCACCACGTCGGCGTAGAAAGTAGCAAACTCATTGCTACGCTGATCGAGCGCGATGCCGACCCGCGCCATTTGCTGCTGCAGCACCGCCGCCAGCAGTCGCGCGCGCTCATCGGTACTGGTCTTCATCGCCAGATGCAAACGGATGCCACCGGCGCCGCGCCGATAGCCGGCCTCGTCGAGCAGCCGCTCAGCGCGCGCCGGATCGTAATCGTAGCGCGGCACATCGCCGCTCCAGGCCCAATGCGTTGGCGGCAGCAGGCTCGCCGCCGGCCGCGCGTGACCGTGCAGCAGCGAGCGGATAATCAAATCGCGATCGATGGCGCAGGCCACGGCCTGGCGCACACGCACATCTTTTAGAACCGCATCGCGCGTATTGAAGGCCAGATACTGAATCTCGGTTCCGGGAGTGGATTCAACCTGAAGATCAGAGCGCTGCGCCAGCGCCGGTAGCGCGTCCATGGGCAACGAATTGACCTCAACGTCGGCTGAGCCTTTTTCTAACTCCAGTGACTCGGTGATCGCATCCGGCGTGACGGCAAAGCGTACGCGCTCGATTTTAGGCACGATCGACCAGCTCAGCGGATTGCGCTCGATCACCACATCCTGATCGATCTGCTGGCTGACGAAGCGAAAGGCTCCGGTGCCGATGGGATGCCGCCAGAAATCCTTACCGCTGCCCTCGGGCACAATGCCGATGGCGCGCGAAGAAAGATTGGTCAGCAAAAAATTGTCAGGATGCTTGAGATGAAAGACGACCGTCAACGGATCGCGCGCCTCGACCGAAGCGATAGCGGCGTATGTAGCCGCCTTGGGCGTAACCACCGCGCCATTGCGCATCGAATCGATGGTCCAGGCCACGTCGCGAGAGGTCAGCGCCCGTCCGTTGCTGAAGCGCACGCCCGGCCGCAGATGAAAAATCGCCGTCAGCGGATCGGGCTGCTCCCAGTTTGCGGCCAGCGCCGGCGTAAAGTGGAAGTTCGCGTCGATGTCCACCAATCCGTTGAAGAGCAGCTCGTCGATGTGCTCGGAGGCGAAGTCGGTTCCCACGCGCGGATCGAGGCTCGTCGGGCTGCTCTCGATCAGAAAAACTACCGCATGCGAATTACGCTGCGGCGCGCGGCAGCCGGCAAGCAGAAGGAGCGCCGCCAGCGCGATCAACTTACGCATAGCTCACCTGCCCTAGAATCATTGCGCGCTTGGCGCCGGTGGCCGAGGGCACGTTTCCCGGCAGCCGGTTCCACGTTTGCCAGGCCAGCAGCGCAAAGGCCGCGGCCTCCTTGGCGTCGACCGGCAGGCCGTGCTCGCCGCTGGCGGTCACCGTACAATTCAGCGGTTCCAGCCGCTCGGCCAGCATCGCCATCAGCGTGCGATTTCGCGCGCCGCCGCCAGAAACGATGAAGTCCACGCCGCAACCCTTCATGCGCGGATGCGCAAAGCGTTTGTAACTACGAACAATCGTTTCCGCCGTCAGCGCCGTCGCCGTCGCCAACGCGTCGTTGGGACTCTTGCTCCGCTTGCGGCAGGCAGCCAAAAGCTGCGCCGCGTACTCGCGCCCGAATTGCTCGCGGCCTGCGGTCTTCGGCGGTTTGATCCGGTAATATGGATGGCGCAGCGCTTCGGCGAGCACCGGCACAATGACGGTTCCGGCCGCGGCCAAAGCGCCGTTACGATCGAACTCCTTGCCGAAAAGCTCGTGCGTCATCCAATCGATAATCATGTTTCCCGGACCGCTATCGAAAGCGACTACCGCATCGGGTGAAGCATCCGCCGGAATGGCGGAGAAGTTGGCGATGCCGCCGATATTCTGCAGCACGCGGCCGCGTTTTTTGTCTGCGTAAAAAACATAATCGAAGAGCGGAACCAGCGGCGCGCCCTGACCACCGGCCAGCATATCCATCGGCCGGAAGTTCGAGGCAACAGGCACGCCAAGTTCCGCCGCGATAGCTTGCGATTCGCCCACCTGCCAGGTGCAGGCGAATTTGCGGCCGAGGTAGGATTCAACGCGAGCTTGGTGGTAGAGCGTCTGACCATGGCAGCCAACCAGATCGAGTTTGATTTTATGCCGCCCCGCGGTTTCTTTTACGGCCTCGGCATAGGCCAGTCCCAACCGCCAATTCAGCCGCGCCAACTCGGCCGTCGAAGTGGCGCTGGCGTTCATCGCCGCCAGCACCGCGCGCCGCAACGCCACCGGATAAGTAAACCCCTCATGCGCCACAAGCACGTGTTTAGGATGCAGTTTGCCCGGTGTAATGCGCACCACGGCGACATCGATTCCGTCGGCCGAGGTGCCGCTCATCACGCCGGCCACCATCATGGATTTAGCACTCATGCCTTCTCCTGAGAAGAAGTGGCCTTGGCCACGCGTTCGCCAAAGCGCAAAATTTTCGATCGCAACGCCTCGAACTGCCGCGCACCCAGCGCGGAAGAAAGAGCGGGAGAAAAACTCTTCGCGCGTTTCCTCGCCGACTCACGCGCGCGCGCCACGAGCAGCTTGCTGAAGGGCGCCGAACGCTCGGCTTCGGCAAGTAGCGCTTCATAGGCGCGCAGAATCAGCTCCGCGCTATGGCAGATTTCGATCAGATCCGAGCCTGCTCGCACGGCTTCGACAGCCGCCTCTTCGATGGGCATGAATTTTAAAATTCCGCCCATCTCCAAATCGTCGGAGAGGACAAGGCCGCTGTAGCCGATCCGCTGGCGCAGGATTTTACCGATCCAGAAGCGCGAAACGCTTGCGGGCCGCGCTTTGCCCGCGGTCTTGGGATAAGCGGCATGGTTGACCATCACCATTGGCAATTGATCGCGCAATGCGCGGTAAGGCTCCAAATCTTCGCGCCACAACTGCCGCCACCCGCGCTCAATCGTCGGCGTCGAAAGATGCGAATCGCAGAGGCCTCCGCCGAGGCCTGGAAAATGTTTTGCGCAGCCGACCACATTTTGCGCCGCCAGTCCGGCAAGAAATTCGCGCGCATAGGCAATTGTTCCGGCCGCATCGGGCGCGGCGCAACGCGTTCCCATCACCGCTGCCGAACCGGGCAGAGCTAAATCGACGACGGGCGCAAGCGTGGTGTTAAAGCCGAAGGCCTTCACCGCCCGCGCGATCAACTCGCCGTGCTCGTAAGCGAACGCGAGCCGGGATTTTTTGCACGCGGCAAGAGCCACGGCCTGCGCCGAAGGCATTGGCGCAAGCGCATCGCGCAGCCGGTCGACGGAGCCACCTTCCACGTCAACAAAGCGCAAATTGCGCGGCGCGCAAAGCTGCATTGATTCGCCGAGTAAAGCGCGAGTTTGTTTGGCATCGGCAATATTCCGGCGAAACAGAATGACGCCCGCCGGCCGCACCAGCTTGAGCCAGGCGCGTTCCAGCGCCGTCAGTTCCGTTCCGCCAACGCCGACCACCAACAGGCTACCCGCCGCCTGACGCAATGTTGCAGCCATTTCCGCTCCTCGGATCTCGTACCCTAGTCCTTAGTTCCTAATTCCTTCGTCCCAGTTTCTTTCAATTCCTGTTTGAGCTCTTCAAGCAGATTCAGCGCTTGCAGCGGCGTCAACTGGTTCACATCGGTGGCCTCGATCCGGTCCACGATCTTTTGCGAAAGCGGCGTGAAGATCGCCATCTGCATCGGCTCGGGCTCGGTTTCGATCTGCACGTTCTGCTGCTCCTGCTTTTCATGCTGGCGCAAAATGCGGCGGGCGCGCTCAATCACAGCCATGGGCAGGCCGGCCAGCTTGGCCACGTCGATTCCGTAGCTTTTGTCGGCCGCGCCCGGCTCGATGCTATGCAGGAAAACGATTCCGGCCGGAGTTTCTTTCACGCCCACACGCAGGTTGCGCACGCGCGGCAGTTTTTCGGCCAGGATGGTCAGCTCGTGATAGTGCGTGGCAAAAAGCGTGCGCGCGCCGATCTCGGCTTGCAAATATTCGACCGTCGACCAAGCCAGCGCGAGGCCGTCAAAGGTGGCCGTGCCGCGCCCCATCTCGTCGAGCAGAATCAGCGAGCGGCGCGTAGCGGTATTCAGAATCGTCGCCGTCTCCATCATCTCGACCATGAAGGTGGAACGACCGCGAGCCACGTTGTCACTGGCGCCGATGCGCGTGTAGATGCGATCAACAAGGCCGAGGCGCAGGCGATCGGCGGGCACAAAGCAGCCCATCTGCGCCATCAGCGCCAGCATTGCCGCCTGCCGCAGATAGGTGCTCTTGCCGCCCATATTCGGACCGGTGACCAGCAGCAGGCTCGGGCCTTCTTCGCTGGCATTCAAGTAAAGATCGTTGCCGATGAAGCGCCCCTCACGCGTCTGCTCCATCCATTGCTCGATGACCGGATGGCGCGCGGCGACGGCTTCAAGCACCGGTTCGTCGGAAAGCAGCGGCCGCACGTAGCGGCGGGCAGCGGCCAGATGCGCGAAGCAGGCGATCAAATCGGATTCGGCCACCACGGCCGAGCTGCGGCGAATGCGGTGCGCGCTATCGAGAACAGATTTGCGCAGCTCCGCAAAAATGCGTTTTTCGATTTCAATCGAGCGGTCGTGCGCGGAGAGGATTTTTCTCTCGTATTCCTTGAGCTCAGGCGTCGTGAATCGCTCGGCGTTGACCAGCGTCTGTTTGCGCTCGTAGTCGTCCGGCGCAAGCGCAAGATTGGCCTTGGTGATCTCGATGTAGTAGCCGAAGACCGAGTTGTAGCGCACCTTGAGTGAACCGATTCCGGTCCGCTGCCGCTCGCGATTTTCAATGGCGGCGATGGCCTGTCGTCCGCTGGTGGAAATCGAACACAATTCGTCCAACTCCGCATCCACACCAGCGGCAATTGCGCCGCCGTCGACCAGCGTAAGTGGCGGCTCGGCGACAAGCGTTTTTGCAATTCGTGCTGTCAGTTCATCGAGCGTGTCGAGATTTTCGGCAAACACGCGCCAGAGCGGCGAAGTCATCGCATTGAGCGCGGTTTTCAGCCCCGGCAGATGCGCCAGACTTGTCGCCAATGCGCGCACATCGCGCGGGCCGGCCGAGTCAAGCGAGATGCGCGCCAGCAGCCGCTCCAAGTCGAGGATTCCACCAAAGGCGCGCCGAATCTCTTCGCGCTTGAGCAGATCGCCGTGCGCCTCGGAGACGGCCTCGTAGCGCGCTTCGATCGCGGCGGCGTCGTTCAACGGCCGCAGAATCGTGGCTCGCAGCAGCCGCTTGCCCATCGGCGTGAGGCAGGCGTCGAGAGTACGGAAGAGCGTTACGCCGTCGTCCTGACCGGAAAAAAGCGGCTCAACCAGTTCCAGATTTCGCACCGTTACCTGATCGAGTTCGAGCGCCGTCGAGTGCTCCTCAAAGCGCAGCGAATCGATGTGCAGCGCCTCGTTTTTTTGCGTGGTACGCACGTAGTGCAGCACGGCTCCAGCAGCGATGGCAGCCGCTTCGTGCCCTTCAAGGCCGAAACCTTCAAGCGAGCGCACATTCAATTGCCGCTCGACCAGCGGCACGGCGAACTCGGCGGTCCAGACCCAATCTTCGACGCGCGTGCGGGCCGGAATGCGTTCGAGCAACTCTGGCAACTCAGCACTGGCGGCAGCGAGCACCTCGCTGGGCGAGGCCATCAACAGCGCGTCGACAGCTTGCGCCCGCGCCGTCGCGCCGCGAAATTCCATGGTGCGAAATTCGCCCGTCGAAACGTCAAGCAGCGCAGCGCCGCAGAGCGATTCGCCTTGGGACTCGCATTCGTAAAGCGCCGCCAAAAAATTATTCTGCTCCTGGCCGAGTCCCGAGTCGATCGCCGTTCCCGGCGTCAGCACGCGCGTTACTTCGCGCTTGACGAGCTTTTTGGTGAGCTTGGGATCTTCCATCTGGTCGCAGATGGCGATGCGATAGCCCTTGCGCAACAGCCGCGCCAGATACTGCTCCACGGCATGGTACGGCACGCCGCACATGGGCATGTTGCGCGTTTTGTCGCGCGAGGTCAGCGTCAGTTGCAACTCGCGGCTGGCCACGGCGGCATCGTCGTAAAATAGCTCGTAAAAATCACCCATGCGGAAGAAAAGCAGCGCGTCGGGATTCTGCTTTTTGGCCGTCGCCCACTGGCGCATGAAGGGCGTCAGCTCCGCCGCGGCTTTATCGGCGCGCTTTTTCTCGGCAACCGGCTTCTCGGCCGGCAGCGCCGTCAGCACAAACTCCGGCTCAGCCTCCGCCACGGGAGGCACCTGCGCCACCAACTCCGTTTTCGACACATTCTCTTCGCGAATCACAGTTAACTACAAGATTAACGCGCCGGCGCGATTCTCTTTTGTGGGGAATCGGGAACAAATACGCTGCGTCAGAATCGCTTTTCGGCGCAGGCAGCGTAAAAAAAATCAAGGCCAAGAGACAGGCAACAGCCGCCGCCATTTCGCCACGTGATTTGTGTCACAGTATACTAATCTGTTGCGCCATAAGGTGAAAGCTGCCATGTACCTGCTTTGGCTACGAGTTGCGGCTGTACTTTACGCGGCGGGAGCCTTCGCCGTCTTCCCCGCCGTTCTTCAGCGCTCGACGGCATGGCGCAAAAGCTGCGTCCATCTGGGCGGAATGGGCTTTTTCTTCCACTTCGTCTCGGTAATGGAGATGCTCATCCAGGCTCACCGCTGGATGCCGGTCGGCATACGCGAGATCGAGTCGCTACTGGGCTTTATCGTGGCCGGAATCTTCTTCCTCGTCTGGTGGATCTACGACGCCATCCCGCTGGGCATCTTCGCCTTGCCTGCGACCTTTCTTCTGGTCTTCGTTCCGGCGCTGGGACCGGACACTTATCACTTTCCGTCGGCGGGCGTGCGGATTGGTTGGCTGGTGGCGCATATTGTCGCGCTGCTGCTGGCCTACGCCGCGCTTTGCTTCAGCCTGCTGGCCTCGCTGATGTATCTGGCGCAGGAGCGGCGGCTGAAGACCAAGCCGCAACCGGCGACGAGCCCGTGGTGGAAGCCGCTCGATTGGCTGCCGCCGCTCGACACGCTCGAACGCATCGCCCTCGCCACAATCGAGTTCGGATTCCCCTGCATGACGGTAGGGCTGCTCATCGGAACGGTTCTGGTACAGGAAACAGCACTGGGCGCGGCCTACTATCGCGATCCCAAAATCGTGGCCTCGTTCGCGATGTGGATGATCTACGTCGTTCTTTTGCTGGTCCGCCGCGGCGCGGGGCTGCGCGGCCGCCGGGCCGCATACATCTCCGGCGCGGCGCTGGCGGTCATGATAGCCGTTTGGGCCGCCAACCTTTTCAGCCATGTGCACAGGTTCGGCCTGCAATGACGATCAAGCTCATCGGCGTGAACCACAAAACGGCGCCCATCGCGCTGCGAGAAAAGCTCGCCATCGGTCACGGTGAACTGGAAGAAGCCACTCGCGCGCTGGCCGCCACGCCCGGCGTCACCGAGTGCATGATCGTTTCCACCTGCAACCGCGTCGAAGTGCTGGCCGTCGTCGATGAGCCTGAAACGCCGCTCGGCGACTTTCTCTCGCGCTACTTCGGACTCGACGCCGCGCTGGTCGCGCCGCACCTCTACGAGCATCGCGACAAAGAAGCCGTCCATCATCTTTTCCGCATGGCCGCCAGCCTGGACTCAATGGTCATCGGCGAGGCGCAGATTCTCGGCCAGGTAAAAGAGGCCTTCGCCGCGGCGCGCGCGGCCGGAACCGTAGCCGGGCAACTGGAGCCGCTGCTGCAATGCGCCTTTGCCGCGGCCAAAAAAGCGCGCAGTGAAACCGGCATTGGCGCCAGCTCGGTATCGACTGCCTCGGTGGCCGTCGATCTGGCACGCAAAATCTTTGGCTCGCTCGAAGGCCGCACCGTTTTTCTGGTTGGCGCAGGCAAGATGGGCGAACTTACCGCGCGCCATCTGGTGCAGCAGGGCGTCTCAGACGTCATCGTGACCAACCGCACGCTGGAAAAAGCGGCCCTGATCGCCAAGACGATCGGCGGTCGCGCGGTCCCCCTCGAGCAACTCTACGAAACGGCCGGCGAAGCGGACATCGTGATCGCCTCAACCAGCGCGCCACATCCGATCTTCGGCAAGATACACGGGCAAAAGTTCCTGCGCCGCCGGCGCAACCGGCCAATGTTCTTCATCGATCTGGCCGTACCGCGTAACGTTGACCCGGCGCTGAATACCCTCGACGGCATCTTCGTCTACGACATCGACGACCTGCAGCAGGTGGCCGCCGCGCACATGGAAGAGCGCAGCCGCGAGGCGATCGACGCCGAAGCGCTGATCGCGGCCGAGGTCGAACGCTTCTGTCAGCGGCAGCGAAGCGTCAGCGCCGCGCCGGCGATCGTCGCGCTGCAACAAAAAGCCGAAGAGATTCGCCGGGCGGAACTCGATCACTTCCACGGCCGGCTGGGCGCGCTATCGGCCGAACAGCAAGCCACCGTCGAGGCGCTGACGCGCGGACTGGTCAACAAATTTCTTCATTCTCCGATCCATGCGCTCAAGCAGGCGGCATGCACAGGCAATTCGGCGCGGATTGAGTCGCTCTGCGACGAATGGTCAATCGTGCCGGCGGAAGACGAAGCGGCGGCGGAAACGGCGAAGAGTCCCACGGAAAACGCGGAGGCGCGGCCATGAAGCTACGCATTGGCAGTCGCGGCTCAGAGCTCGCGCTCTGGCAAGCTAACCACGTGGCGGCGCTTTTGCGCGAGGCCGGACATGAAACCGAAATCGAAGTCATCAAGACCATCGGCGACCGGCTGCAGGAGGTCACTTTCGCGCAGGTCGGCGCCAAAGGAATGTTCACCAAAGAGATTGAGGAAGCGCTGGCCGAAGGGCGCATCGATCTGGCCGTACATTCGCTCAAAGATTTGCCCACAGAGTTGCCGGAACCATTCACTCTGGCGGCAACGCCCAAGCGCGCCGATCCGCGCGACGTTTTTGTTTCGCTCAAATATAAGAACCTGGCCGCGCTGCCCCAGGACGCGCGCGTGGGCACCAGCAGCCAGCGGCGGCGCGCGCAGTTAAAGTCGCTGCGGCCTGAGCTGGCGCTGCTGGAGTTTCGCGGCAACGTCGGCACGCGGCTGCGTAAGCTAGCTGCCGGGCAGGTCGATGCAATTCTGTTGGCCGCCGCCGGGCTGGACCGGCTGGGCCACACTGATTGGGTGCGGGAGCGGTTCGATCCGAAGGATTTTTGCCCAGCGGCCGGCCAGGGCGCGCTGGGAATCGAAACGCGCAAAGACGACGCGGCAACCATCGCCGCCGTCGCCGCGCTCGACCACCCCGACACGCGCTTTGCCATTACGGCCGAGCGGGCAGCGCTGGCGGCGCTGGGCGGCGGCTGCCAGGTTCCAATCGGAATCCACTGCCGCGCGGCATCCGAGCACGAAGGCTGGGTGGAAATCTTCGGCGTCGTCGCCTCGCCAACTACAGGAGAGGTCGTACGCACACATCTAAGCGAGGAACGCGCGGAGACCGATCCGGAAGCACTGGGATTGACAACCGCCTCCAAGCTGATCGAAGCCGGCGCGGCGCCGCTGCTGGCCGAGGCTCTGCGATGACGGCGCTGCCGCTCACGGGGCGCCGCGTGCTGGTTACGCGCGCAACCCATCAAGCCGGCAAACTGAGCGAGGGACTGCGCGCGCTGGGCGCCGATCCGGTCGAGGTTCCTGTGTTGGAGATCCGCCCGCCCGAGGACTTGCAGACGCTGGACCGCGCGCTTGCCGCGCTCGACGGCTACGACTGGCTGATTTTGACCAGCGCAAATACCGTGCGCGCGCTCGCCGAACACGCGTCGGCGCAGGGCCTTCAGCTGAAGACAGCAACGCATTTGAAGATCGCCGCAATCGGCGAAGCAACCGCGGCGGCGGCGCGCAAAGCTGGACTGACGATTGCGCTGGTTCCGGAAGATTATGTGGCCGAAGCGCTGATTACATGCCTGTCTTCGAGCCAGATCGCAGGACAAAAGATTTTGCTGGCACGAGCCGAGGTCGCCCGCGACGTGATTCCCGATGCACTGCGGGCAGCTGGAGCAGCAGTCAATGTAGTAGACGCTTACCGGAATGTTTTACCGGAGGCCGCGCCGGAGCAGCTTCGCGCAGCCTTGGCAGCCGGCCTCGACGTCGCGGCCTTTACCAGTTCGTCCAGCGTGACTCACTTGGCCGAAGCCGCGCGACAGGCGGGACTGGAGTTCCCTTTCGCCGGTGTGGCGGCGATTTCGATCGGTCCTATTACGAGCCAAACGCTGCGTGAGCGGGGCTGGGAGCCGGCGGCCGAAGCCTCACCCTCCGACATTCCGGGGCTAATCGCGGCAGCGGAACAACTGCTGAAGCGCGGCTGAACAGCTCTCGTGCGCTTCGTATGCGCGCCCTTTTCCATTCCGTTACGAGTTCCAGCTTTTGTCTTTGGCGCGGCAAAGCGGCTCCAGGCCGCACTGGTTGCACTTGGGCTTGCGCGCCTGGCAAATCTGGCGGCCATGGTGAATAATCTGGTGCGAGAAGCCGATCCAACGGCTGCGCGGCAAAATTCGCATCAACTCCTGCTCGACTTTTTCCGGCGTTTCAGATTTGGCCAGCTCCAGGCGGCGGGTGATGCGCAAAACGTGTGTGTCGACGACCACGCCCTCGGCCTTGCCGAAGGCCACGCCAAGAACGACGTTGGCGGTTTTGCGAGCAGCGCCGGGCAGAGTCGTCAGTTCGGCTAAAGTTTGCGGCACACAACCGCCAAAGTCGGCGATGAGCTTTTTGGCCGCTCCCTGAATGGACTTGGCTTTGTTGTGATAAAAGCCAGTCGAGCGAATCGCCTCTTCAATCTCTTCCAAAGTGGCGGCGGCAAAGGCCTGAGGCGAGGGAAAGCGGCGGAAAAGCTCGGGCGTAACCAGATTGACGCGCACATCGGTACACTGCGCCGAAAGAATGGTCGCGACCAGCAGTTCCCAGGGCGAGCGATGGACGAGAGCGCAATCAGCATTGGGATAGGCTTCGTCGAGAGCCTTGAGAATAGCGGCGACGCGAGCCGGGGCTAACGGGCCGCGAAGCGCGGGCCGGGCGGAGATTTTCTTTTTGCCTGAAGTTTTGCGCGCTGGCATAAGTAAAAGTCTAGCGCGGAGCGCACGCGAAGGGGAGACCCGAGTGAGAGCAGAAAAATCGCTCCGTGACTAAAGGCCTGGATCGCCCGCGCCGCCTTCGTACTCGCCGCAAAGCTCCTCCTCCGACGGCTTCTCGGAGGGAATGACGACGGACTCTTCAACCTCTTCTTTGGCCTTCATCGCCGAATTCACGCCGAAGGTCATGGCGATTTCATCGAGCATATCGCCATAGTGCTTGCGCAGAATTGCAAGGTCTTGGCGCAGTTCGTCGCGACGTTCAGGGTCTTCGCTTTCCGATTCCACCCACTTGGCAGTGAGAAGTATTGAAAGGCGCACGGCAGCCAGTTCCTCGACATCGTAGGCCAGAAGCTCGTCTCGAGTTTCGCGTATGTAGCGTGAAGCCGGGCCGATGGTCGCTGGATCGAGCGGCGCATAGAGTATCTGAGTGGACATGGCATTCCTCCTCCCGCACTTATCGCGCGGTCGATCACGTCAGATCTGGTAGAGGAATCAAAAGAAGCGAACGCCGGCCAAAGGCCAGTCGAAGTCCGGCTTGTAGCCGGGTATCTTTCCAGTGTGATGCGACTTGGCCAACACTTCCTGCACATCATTACGCGATTCGGGGAAAATATGCAAGAGTGGAATGAACAGAAGGCAATTTGTCAATTCGGGAATTGTGCTTTCCGAATGAATTCTCGCTGCCGCCGGGAGGCATCTTCAAGCACTGCAAGGCTAGTGTAGCGCAACCATCTGAAAATCACTGCATTAAATGCCCTTCCAGTATCAGGCTTTTATTTTTCCTAGCCAGACAGTGGAAGACTTCTCCCCAGAGCTGCCGTAATTCTTCATAAAGCGCTCGGCGGCGGCATTTAGGAATGCCCCCCTACATGGCATTTGCACTCTCATACGGAGTGTCTTAAACTCTCAAATCGGTCCATCCGGGGGCTCCTTCGCGTGTGCTTTGGTCGGCTCACCTCTGGAGTTTCCGGGCTGGCTTCCGTAACCGTCAAACTTTCCCGCTCCCCAGGCAGAGCCGAAAAACTTCCCGGTGGCTACAGGCCAGGACTGATGCTGGTGCCATACGAAGTTATCGTGACATTGTCCATCGGCGCAGATCGAAAATCGCAACCTCTGTGGAATGCCATTGCAGTAATGCTGCCAAAAACGGGACGGAACGCATCAAATTTCCACGAGAGAGCTAAAGTCAATAACCTGTTACACAACTAAGAGATACCTTAGATTCTCTTAACGCGACCTCAACTCGATACCTGGGCAGGTTGCACGGTCGGAGCACGTTGCGCGCGGCATATTGACAAGGAGAGTCGCAGTTGCATCTTACTGATAAATAAATTGATTAAATAATTCAATTAATCAATTACGCAGCAGTATTTTACTCAAATTAGACGTTTTATTTAATCTATTTCATTTCATACGCCAAGTTCGGCATTCAATGAGACCGAATACGGCGGCAAAACGCCACATTCGCCGGCGATGCGAAAGAATCCTTTCATCCCCTCCAGGCACTCCTGATCAAGCCGATAGTGAATATTCGAGGCCAGATAAGAGCGAATCAACTCTGCCGAAAGCGGCAGACGGACAGACCATTCGGCGGCCAATGCGTCGATATTAGCCAAACCATGGTCGCGGGAAAGAAGAAAGTCACTCACGTGGCTGTCATCAAGCGTGCTAGTCTCCGAGGCACACCATATGGCGGAGACAAAAACAAGGCCGGTAAGCGAGCGCCACTCATGTGCAAGATCAAGATAAACGAGCTCTTCGCCTGTGCGCTGCTCCCGCTGCTCGCGCGCTTCAAGCGCCAGCAGCGCCGGATCGCCAATGACGATAGCGGCCTCTGCCCGCTTGAGCATTTGGTCGAGATTGGCGGCCATGGGGATAAATGGCACCTCCGGGTTGCCCCATTGATGGAAGAGAAGCCGGGCGTAGGTGACCGTGGTGCGGCTGGCGGTATCGGCCGCAACGGAACGAATTTCGGCGAGCGGTTGATTGGCGCGATGCACCAGCAGCAGGGAGCGGACGCGGTCTTTTGAGGCGATCGTGCAGCCGGGCAGGATGCGCAAAGTGGGGGCCGAGGCGAGCGCGGCAATGGGAATCAGGCCGACGTCGGCCGTGCCGGAAACAAGCCGTGCGGCGCACTCGGCGGGCGTCATGTAGTCGATCCGGTAGCGCTGGGCTAAGGACGAAGAGAGCGGAGGATGTTCGAAATCCCACATCAGTGGCGCGGGATTGAGAAAGTTGATGGCGGCAATACGCAGCCGCTGGTCGAGATGTCGATTCACGATTGTTAGAGTATCAATCCTCGGCCGAGGGCGCGCCGGAAAAGCCCGCAGGAAGCGGATCGGTCACCTCCGCCGGGCGAACCGGGGCGAATGCTGGATTTCTACAGAACAAACTGTCTAGGTAAACGTCGTAAAATGAAGCGCAAAGAGGAACCGATGGCCGCCCCGCACGTATCCGCACCGACGCGCCCCCTGGCGTATCTGGTCAGCACCTATCCGGTACTGTCGATGACCTTTGTGCTGCGCGAGATTCTGGCTCTGCGCGAAAAAGGCTTCCGCATCGAAACAGCCTCGATCAACCGGCCCGACCGCGCGCCCGAGCGGCTCACCGCGGCCGAGGCCGCCGAGGCCGCGCACACCTACTACATCAAGAAACACGGTCTTCTGGGAGCGGCGTCAGCGCACCTGCTAACGCTCGAAACAAACTTCAGCGGCTACTGGCGCGGCCTGGCCAAAGCCGTCACGCTGGCAAATTTCGATCTCAGGCGGCTCTATCTATATTTGATGTACTGGACCGAAGCGCTGATGGTCGGCCAGTGGATGCGGCGCAAAAAGCTGCATCACCTGCACGTGCATCTGGCCTCGCAGGCGGCGAGCGTGGGTCTTTTCGTGCGCACCGTCTTCGGCTTCGGCTATTCGATTACGGTGCACGGCCCCGACGAGTTTTACGACGCGGAGCGGCAACTGCTGGCGGAAAAAATCGCCGCGGCGGAGTTTATCTGCTGCATCAGCGCTTTTGCGCGCAGCCAGATGATGAAGCTCTCGCCCAACGAGCAGTGGAGCAAGTTCGTCGTTTCTCCTCTCGGTGTCGATCCTGAAATTTTTGCGCCGCGGCCCAAACAGCAGACCGCAACGCCCTTCGAGATTCTTTGCGTCGGTCGTTTGACGCCGGCCAAGGGCCAACATATTCTTATCGACGCCGTCGAGCAGCTTCGGCGCGAGGGCCGGCAAGTGCGTCTGCATCTGGTAGGCGATGGACCAGATAAAGCCTCGCTGCACAATCACGCGGCGCATAGCGTGGCGGGCAAATCGATAGTATTCGAGGGCGCAATCGATCAGGAGAGAATTCGCGATTTTTATGCCGCGGCCGATGCCTTCTGTCTGCCGAGTTTTGCTGAGGGGCTGCCGGTCGTACTGATGGAAGCGATGGCGATGGAGTTGCCCTGCGTTACGACTAGAATCAACGGCATTCCGGAGCTGATCGTCGACGGCGTAGACGGTTTGCTCGTGCCGCCTTCAGATGTGAAGGCTCTGGCCGACGCGCTGGCGCGGCTGATCGACGACAACGAACTGCGCCAGCGGCTCGGCAAAAACGGACGGGCGCGCGTCGTTGAAAAGTACAACTTGCAGCGCAACGTAGAAAAGCTGGCCTCGATTTTTATCGAACGGATCAGTTTCTCCTGAAACAATTTCCGCCGAAACAGGGAAAAAAAACGCGGAAAAAGCCGGAAAAAGGGCGATTTAGCCTTAAATTTGGCCCATTTGGGAGACAAAATCGAACGAATTTGTCCCAAATTCTTCGTGGTCGATTTTATATGTAACTGATAAATATATAGTTATATTTTTAACGTGCACATTCGCGCGCGTTTTTTGTCTTTTTTTGGATTTTTGAGGGGGAGGGCCGGCTCTTCCCTGCTCCGTAGCATAGGCAGCGGCCCTAGATAGATTGTGCGCCTGCTGAGGGAAATTTTGTGCAAGCAGCGCAAATGAAATAGCTTTCAGCTCTCACCTGTCAGCTTGATGGAGTGAACGGAGCGGTGATGAATGAATGAGTGCATTGGCCTGTTACCGTAAATCCAGAATTCCGCGGAATCTGGTAGGCGGTGCCTTGGCGGTTGGGTCTCCTAGGAGTGCTCTTCGGCGGAAGGGTATAGCCTTCGCCTTCCCCCGTGTTTCCGAAAGGATTCCTGCTCCCACTCTGCTACACTCAATTGCATTATGTTCGCAGACCTAATGAATGACCTGATTTCTGTGACGGCCAAGGATGGTCGGACTTTCACCAATATTCCTGCATCCGTTCAGAACAATATGATTTTTACTGAACGGACGGACATTCCGATACAGAGCGGGAATACCATCAGCCGTCAAACACCATCAGGTATTGAAACCTATATAGTTGAAGATCCGGGCTTTCGTTCCGGTGGTGCAGGTCTTCCCAACACGTATCAAATGCGAGTTCGGCGTTCATGATGTAAGGCGGGTGGCCCTGGTCCCTCGCGGTTGGGGACCGGGGAGACATAGACGCGCCGTCGGAAAGATATTACGCCCCTTAAACGCCGCTCAGTCCCGCAATCTTTTGCGCGTCAATGAGTGCCAAATCCCCGAATCACTCACCAATCTCAATTCGTACTGATGAGTCGGCCAGTCATTAGCAAAGTGTTGGCGAGAGAATTTGATTTGGGATAGGGATTGGCGAAAAGCAACCTCAGGTTCTTCGACTCGGTCAGAATGACAAGTCATTTTTGATGTGCGGAATGTGGCCGCAGATAAGGCAAAGTCCGCGTGAGCGAAAGTGCCGGGGCTAAAGAGGCTTCGGAAAAAGGTCTATTGAGGGA
>PMHC01000175.1:260-4097 GCA_003156495.1 Acidobacteriaceae bacterium | reverse complement strand
AGTTTTTCCGCAGCCTGTTTAATCGAGCGCTTTGTGGAAGCGCAAAACGGCCAGCGTCAGCAGGCTTGTACCAAGAGCCGCCATGGCCGCCATCTGCGGCCAAAGAATGTCAAGACCCACGCCCTTCAGATAACTTCCGCGCAGCACCACGAGGAAATAGCGCAGCGGGTTGAGATAGGTGCAGTACTGCAACCATTGCGGCATGGTGGCGATGGGAAATCCAAATCCCGAAAAGACAATGGCCGGCATGATGAAGAAGAATGCCGTCACCAGCGCCTGCTGCTGCGTCGACGAGACGGTGGAGATGAGCAACCCCACGCCCAACATACAGAGCAAAAAGAGCACCGTGCCCAAAAACAAAACCGAGATATGTCCGCGAAAAGGCACTTGAAACCAAAGCGTGCCCACGGTAGCGATCAATGCCACATCGGCCAGACCGATGAGAAAGAAGGGCAGCGTTTTGCCCAGAATAAATTCGGCCGGGCGGATGGGTGTAACCATGATTTGTTCGAGGGTTCCGATCTCGCGCTCGCGCACTACGGCGAATGCGGTGAGCGTGATGACGATAATGACGGTGAGGCTGCCGATCACGCCGGGAACAAAGAACCATCGGCTGCTGAAGTTGGGGTTGTACCAGGGCCGAGGTTCGAGACTCACGGATGGAATCTGCGCGACGAATTGCGGCGCGATGAGTTCCATACGCTGCTGCCGCGCCTGGCGGGCGAAGCAGAGCGCGATCTGCGCGACGTAAGAAGAGGCCAGCAGCGCGGTGTTCGAGTTGGTAGCGTCGACAACCACTTGCAGCGGCGCGGTCCCGCCCTTGCGCAATTTTTGTGCAAAGCCTGCGTCGATCTCGATGCCAATAGTGGCGTCGCCGCGATCGACCAGTTGGCGAATCTGCTCCGCATCGGTGAGCTGACGCTCAACGCTGAAGTAGGGGCTGGAGGTGAAGCGCGAAATCAGTTCCCTGCTCTCCTGGCTATGGTCGAGATCGAGAACGACAGTGGGAACGTGGTGAATTTCAAAGGTCGCCGCGTAACCGAAAATGAGCATCTGGATCATCGGCGGAACGATAAGGATCGCCTTCATGCGTTTGTCGCGCAGAACGTGAATGAATTCCTTGACGATCATCTGCTTGATGCGCGCAAACATCGCTTCCCTCCCCTAATCCAACCGCTTGTGAAATGCGTGCGTGGCGACAAAGGTCAGCACGACGGTGAAAATCGCCAGCGGAACGAAATCAGCGGCGAGCATAGCCGTAGGCGTGCCCTTAAGAAAAATTTTCTTGAGTGCCGAGACGTAATAGCGCGCGGGAATAAAGCGCGTGATCCACTGCAATGGCACGGGCATCTGGTCGATGGCGAAGATAAATCCCGAAAGCAAGAAGGCCGGCAAAAAAGTAACCGGCAACGAAATCTGGCTGGCGGTAAATTGGCTTTTGGCTACAACCGATATAAAAAAGCCCAGCGCCAGCACTACGATCATGAAGAGCGCGGAGGCGACGGCGAGCGTCAGATAAGATCCGCGAAATGGCACTTTGAACCAGGCGATGGCGATCAGCGCGCAGACGGCGACATCGAACATTCCAACGATGAAGTAAGGCGCGAGCTTGCCCAGCATGATCTCCATAGCGGTGACGGGAGTCGAAATTAACTGTTCCATCGTGCCCCGTTCCCACTCGCGTGCGATGGTGAGCGCGGTAAGAAACGCACCGATGACCGACATCACCAGCGCCAGCACGCCGGGAACGATGAAGTCGCGGCTCTCGAGATTTTCGTTATACCAGGTACGCGTTTGAACGCCGATGGAAGCGGACGGCTGCGCGGCGGATTGGCCGCGGCGGCTAAGCCAATCGAATTGTATCTTCGACGAATAGCCTTGAACGACGGCCTGCGCGTAACCGACCAGAACGTTGGCGGAGTTGTCGTCGGTGGCGTCAAGCAGCGCCTGCACCTTGACCGCCTCGCCACTGCCGAGACGCCGCGAAAAATTCCACGGAATCACAATGCCCATCTTTGCCTGGCCGCTATCGAGCGCCGCGGTCACATCGGAATAGCTGTCGACAATGCGCGCGATGTGGAAGTACTGGCTCGCTTGAAAATATTTGAGCAGATCCTGGCTCTGCTGGCTGCCCTCCTGATCGTAGACGTAGATTGGCATTCCCTTCAGGTCGAGATTGACGCCATAGCCAAAGAGCAGCATCAACGCGACCGGCATGATGATGACGATCATCAGGCTGCGCGTATCGCGCAAAACGTGAATCACCTCTTTACGTGCTACGGCGAGCAAGCGTGTTAGACTCATGCGGCGCGCCCTCCTTCCGCATTACGCACTGTGGTCAGCGAAACGAAAACATCTTCGAGCGTGGGACGAATTTTTTCTACGCGGCGAACGGCAATTTGGCGACGGCCGAGAAGCTGCGAAACACGCGCGGCAGCGGCATCGGCGTCGGCAACAACTAGATGCAGCGCATTGCCGAATACAGCTACGTCCAAAATCCCCGGCTCGGTGCGCAGCGCGTCCATCGCCGCGCCCAGAGAATCGCAATCGACTAGCAGCAGCTCGCCGCGCATGGAATTGCGCTTTAATTCGCCGGGCGTGCCGAGCGCAACCATCTTGCCGCGAAAAATCAGCGCCAAGCGGTTGCAGTATTCGGCTTCTTCCATATAGTGAGTGGTGACGAAGACGGTGACGCCATCTTCGGCCATCTGATGGATGAGATCCCAGAAGCGGCGACGCGAGATGGGATCGACGCCCGAGGTGGGCTCGTCGAGAAACAGGANNCGTGCCGGTGATGAGATTCTCTTGCCCTTTTAGATTGGCCATCGTGAGCGCCCATTCGATGCGCTCGCCAAGCTCGCTTGCGGGCACGGTGTAGAGTCCGGCGAAGAGACGTAGATTCTCGATCACTGTGAGATCGTTATAGAGCGAAAACTTTTGCGACATGTAGCCGATATTCTGGCGTACAGATTCCGGCTCGCGAGCGACATCGTATCCGGCGACAAGCGCGCGTCCTGCGGTGGGCCGAAGCAATCCGCACAACATGCGAATGGTGGTGGATTTGCCCGCGCCGTTGGGCCCGAGAAAACCGAAAACCTCTCCCTTGCGAACGGTAAGATCGAGATGATCGACAGCGACAAAGTCGCCGAAGCGCTTGACCAGCCCTTCGATAGTAACGGAATTGACCGGCTCAGCCATGGCGCACCTCACTGCCCGCTACGGCATCGATAAACAGATCTTCGATAGTGGGCGCCACTTGCTGCATGGCGTCGAAGGAGACATTTGCGGCGCGCAATCTGGTTTCAAATTCGGGAATGCGGCGCGCGGCGTCATCAACAACAAGATGCACGCCATCGCCGGTAAGCACGAGGCTGGAGATACCTTCGGCGCGCTCCAATTCAGCACGCAGCAGTCGCGGCTCGGCGGCGGTAATCGAGAGCACGCCTTTGCCGAAGTGCGCCTTCAGGCGATCCGGTGCATCGGCAAAAAGCAGCTTGCCTTGGTGCATCAACGCCACGCGATGGCAACGCTCGGCCTNNAAAGAATGCGCCAGAAGTCGCGTCGCGAAACAGGATCGACGCCAGTGGTCGGTTCATCGAGCAAAATCACCTTGGGTCGATGAATGAGTGCGCAAACCAAGCCAAGTTTTTGCTTCATTCCACCAGAAAGATTGCCAGCCAGGCGAGCGCGAAACTCGCTCATCCCCGCTGCCTGAAGCAGTTGCGTTGAGCGGCGCGCACGCTCGGCCTTGCCTACGCCAAATAGATCGGCATAAAAGCGAATGTTCTCCTCGACGGTGAGATCTTCGTAGAGTCCAAAGCGCTGCGGCATGTAGCT
>PMHC01000175.1:0-224 GCA_003156495.1 Acidobacteriaceae bacterium | reverse complement strand
CGAAGATCTCTCCAGCGCGCACTTCAAAGCTCAGGCCATCGACGGCACGAACGCCAGGAAAACTTTTCGTAAGCCTTCGGGCTACGATCGCGGATTGAATTTCGTCGGCCATTATTTCGCGGATACGGCGTGCTGCGGATTTGTGCCAGCGGCAAGCTGAACATGCGCGTCGGCCGGCATCCCTGGCTTCAATTCATGATTAGGATTGTCGATATCGATCTTGA
>PMHC01000108.1 GCA_003156495.1 Acidobacteriaceae bacterium | reverse complement strand
CCTTCATCGCGCCGGCATAAAGGTTCGCGCGCAAAGAGCAAAGAGGAATCTTCGGATTCAACAGCCTCTTCTTCCGCAAAGAGCAGCCGCTCGACAACTAAGGAGAAATCCGAAAAGTCCGCGTCCCGAGCGGGTAAAAGCTCATCGGAGAGCAAATCTTCCGGCGCCAGCGGCGGCAAACATCACTCGTCTGGCTCCGGAAAGTCTTCGCGGCGTAAATAAAAAATTCGCATTCCATGCAATTCGCGCTTTATGTTTTGCTTGTCTTGTGTGTAAGCTGGAACTACAATCGCTTGCACGGGATAAAGCATTCTCATTTCCTAAGTGCAGATGCGATCGAAGAAGATCCGCGGTGATCCGCTGGAGGCAATTCGATGGACGAAGAGTTCAAGATGGATGCAGTGAGTGACGGCGACCCGCTGGGGGAGCCGAAGGATCTGGATCAAGATCAGGTCGAAGCTTTTGCCGACGATGAGGAAGAAGATCTGGAAACCGCCGGTATTCTTACCTCCTCGGACGACGACGAAGTGATTACGGAAGAAACGGTGGTCGAAGTAATCGAAGAGCCTTTCGCTAGGCCGGCTCCCAAGATCGCCAAGAAGTCAGCTCCCAAGGTCGCTAAAAAAACAGCCCCAAAACAGGTTAAGAAAGTCGTCAAGAAGGCTGTCAAGAAACTGGCCAAGAAAAAAGCTCCGGCGAAAAAAGTCGCTGTCCTCCAAGCTCTGGCGAAAAAAACGCCGGTGAAAAAAAACAAGAAGAAAGTGGTGAAAAAAGTGGTTAAGAAAGCAGTGAAGAGTACCGTGAAGAGTACCGTGAAGAAGGCAGTCAAGAAGGCTGCTCCCAAGGCTTCGGCCAAGAAGGTCGCCAAGAAAGCGGCGCCGGCGAAGAAAACCGTGAAGAAGGCCGTAAAGAAAGTCGTGGCCAAGAAGGCCGTAAAGAAAGTCGTCAAGAAAGCCGCCAAGAAGGCAGTCAAGAAAGCCGTCAAGAAGTAAGCTCGCTGCGGCGGCGCCGTTGGCAACGCGCGACTTCGCCGCAGCGCTCAGCTTGCTTAATCCATAAAACGCCCGCCTTTTTGGCGGGCGTTTTTTATGCGGATGAAATTTTTTGCAGCATTAAGCGGATGCGAGGCCGGAGCGCAACTGCGCCAGATGGTGTCGCTGATGCTGTAGATAATCATTGACCAAAAAATGCAACGTCACTGGCGCGCCGCCACCGATGACGCAATTGGCCTCCAGACGCTCCTCGGAAATCCGACTCACCACGGCCATGAGAATTTCGTGCTCTACCTGCCACCAGCGCAACAGCGTCTCCCAACTCTGTTCGGCGTAACCGTGAGCCGCCACCCAGGCTTCCTGCGCGTAGTTGGGCCCGGTGTAGCTGCCATCAATTGCCGCCTGTACAAAACGCTGGCGATTGTTGGCCGCCGAGTCGAGCATGTGTCCGACGATTTGCTTGCGCGTCCACCCGCCCGCGCGCCACGGCCTGTCGGCCAGCAACTCGGGAAGCGCACGCAGCGCGGCGTGTATTTCGTTCAATTCCGACCAGAAGTTTTTAGCCAGTTCGGTTGGCGCAAATTCGGTTGGCATAGTCCTCTCCGTTACTGCTTTTTGCGGGCCGTTATTCGTCGATAGCGTTTGCCGACGGTGCCCTACGGAATCGCCACCAGCGCGTCGTCGGCCGCCGTCGCCGGATTTACCTTCGTCCACACATGGGCGATTTTGCCCTTGGGGTCGATCAAAAACGTGTTGCGCTCGGCCATGGCCACGCCGTAGCGTTCGCTCAGCGATCCGTAGGCGCTCGTGACTTTGTGCTCGGCGTCGGAAAGCAGATGGAAGGTCAATCCATCTCGCGTGCAGAATTGCCGGTGGCTTTCGGCCGAATCCACGCTCACGCCTAGAATCACCGCGTGCTTGGCCTCGAACTTGCCGAGCGCCTCCTGAAACTTGTGTGCCTCGACAGTGCAGCCCGCGGTCATGTCTTTGGGATAGAAGTAAAGCACCACCCATCGACCGCGATAGCTGGCCAGCGAGATTGGCGCGCCATCCTGCGCCGGCAGGGTGAAGGCGGGGGCAGGTTGCCCGGCAGTGGGCTGCAGATGGTTCTCTGCTTGTGCCGCGGCGAGCGTTAATTGCGCCAAGGCCGACAACGACACGGCCAATAGGAGGAAGAGACGGATCGGTTTCACGGTCGTACCTCCGGAAAAGCAGTATGGAATTTAGATGCGAGCGGCGGCTAGAAAGAAGCGCCATCCGATGCCGAAATAGATTGCGGTGTGGCCACAATGGCAATGCCGGCCTCGGCGGCGCGGCTGAGTACCGCTTCGCGATCGAAGAGCAGCGTGCGGCTGGCCTCGACCGACAGACAGCTTGCGCCGGCGCGGATCATCGTTTCTACCGTCGCAATGCCGATGACTGGCACGTCGAAGCGCATGTCCTGATTGGGCTTGGCGATTTTAACGACGGTCAGATGGCGCTCGAGCGTCGATGCGCCGCCTTCGAGCGAGTGCATCAGCCGGCCGGCGCGCTCGATGGTGGCGTCGGTGCCTTCCATGGCTTCAACGGCGACGCAGGCCTGCGCGGCCACTACCACCGTCTGCCCAATGTCGAAACCGGCCAGCGCTCGCGCCACTTCGCGCCCGTAGGCGATGTTCTTGCGCTCCTCATCGCTGGGCTCGCGCGCGGTCAGCACGCCCTCCTGGGCCAGCAGCGGCTCCAGCAAAGAGGTCGAGCTGATCAGCTCGATTCCCTCGTCGGAGAGTACCTTGGCCACCGCGCCCAGCAGCATATCGGTTGAACGGGTGCGAAGATTTAACAGCAGCTTGGCCAGCCGCCAGTCGGGCCGAATGGCGGAAAAGATCTGTTTGTGTTTGACCTGTCCGGCCATCACGGCTTTCGAAACGCCTTCTTTGCGGAAGGTTTCGATCAGCCGTGAAAGCTCGCCCAGCGAGAGCCAGTAGACCGTAATGCCGGAGTCGGCCGCGGCGCGCCGGTCGATCTCCGGATCGGTCTCTTCTTTGATGGCCGCGACCACAACCGCGTGCCCCTCGGCCCGCGCCGCATCCAGCAGCAGGAAGGGAAAACGGCCGTTGCCGGCGATCAGGCCTAGCTTCATTGTTACTTGATCACTCCGCGCTGGCTGCGCTCGATAAATTCAACCACCAGGGCTACATCTTCACTCTCGATCTCGCGCATCTTTTCGATGGCTTGCGAGGTGTTGAGCTTTGAGGCCAGCAGTAGCCGGAAGGCGCGTTCGAGCCGCCCGAGCCGCTCGGCCGAAAAACCCTTGCGGCGCAGTCCAACTTTGTTGATGCCGAAGGCATGGTTCTCGCGCTTGGCCGCGGTCAGCGAGAAGGGAAGCACATCTTGGGTGACGATGGTTCCTCCGCCGATGAAGGCGTGCGCGCCCACCACGCAATGTTGGTGCACCGGGCAAAACGCGCCCAGCGTCACGCCGTCCTCAATGGTGACGTGGCCGGCCAGCGTGGCATTGTTGGCCAGAATGCACTGGCTGCCCACCTGGCAGTCGTGCCCGATGTGCGCATAAGCCATTAGCAGGTTGCCCGAGCCGAGCCGCGTAATGCCGCCGCCGCCCTGGGTGCCGCGGCTGATGGTGACGCTTTCACGAATCGTGTTTTCGTCGCCGATCTCGACCGCGGTTGGCTCGCCCCGGTACTTTAAATCCTGGGGCGGCTGGCCGATCGAGCAGAAGGGATAAAGCGTGTTGCGCGCGCCGATCCGCGTGCGGCCAGCCAGCACCACATGCGAAACGAGCGTGCACTCTTCGCCTAATTCGACCTCGGCGCCGATGGTGCAAAATGGCCCGATCGTGCATGAGTCAGGAATCCGGGCGCCGGGGGCGACAATCGCGCTGGGATGGATGCTCACGCCGTCTCCACCGCCGTTGTCGCCGCTTCGGCCGCCGGCGCGGCGTCTCCGTGGGCACGCTGCTCGCGCTCGCGCGTAACCACCTGGCAGGTCAGAATCGCCTCGCAGGCCAGCTTGCCGTCAACATATGCCTTGCCCTCGATGCGGCCGGCGCGCGTGCGGAACGACAGCACCTTCACTTCAAAGCGCAATTGGTCGCCGGGAGTGACCGGGCGGCGGAACTTGGCCCGCTCGATGCTGGTGAAGACCACCAGCTTTTTATTGTGATCGGGCATCGAGGCCATCATGATGATGCCGCCGGCCTGCGCCATGGCTTCAATCACCAGCACGCCAGGCATGATGGGATAGCCGGGGAAATGCCCTTGAAAGAAGGGCTCGTTCATGGTCACATTTTTAATGGCCACCAAATGCTTGGCGGGTTCGTACTCCAACACCCGGTCGATGAGTAGAAACGGATAGCGGTGGGGCAGGAAATCCATGATCTCCTGGATCGTAAACATCATGCTGCGACTCCTCGCGAGCGGTTAAATTCGTAGTTTTGCGCTCGTTCGGATTATAAATAGCAATCCCTGCCGTCATGAATGGCTGCCGTCACCGACGCCGCTACTTTTTAACCTTTTGCGTCGCGGCATTCATATCCCAAAAGCCGTCGGGCAGATTTTGGTTGAAGCCGGCATGTTCGACGAAGTACTGCCGCACCATCTCGCCATTTTTCAGCCGCGTGATGGTAAACGGCGTCGGCAGGCCATCGACGACGTGGTAATCGTCGTATTCCTCGATGTCGGTGTTCTTGTCGTGGTACTCCGGGTCGCGCCACTCAAAGCTGCGGCTGAGCGGCAGGTGGGTCTGGGCGTCGATCAGGATGGTGACCGCCTCGTTTTGGGGCGAGATCAGCGTAACCTGCACGGCCAGGTGCCGCTCGGCCATGTGCTGGCCCTCGTAGACGAGGATGGTGTTCGCGTCCTTCATCCACACCTTCACCGCGGTTTCGATCGAGTGGTCGCGGCGGCGCAGATATTCCTCGACAAGATCTTTGTCCAGCGGCTTTTTGCCGCGATAGGTTACTTCCCAACCCTCGCGGCCCAGGTAAAACTGCAGCACGTCGCGGTGCTTGGTGTATTCGATCCGGTCGTGATCCGGCCACTGGTGGAACTCATAGTATTGAGTCGTGCCGGGGTCGGGCTGCCCTTGGAAGAAAGCGGCGATGTGGCCTTCGCGCATCTGGTTCTTGGCTTCGAGCCAGGCTTGGCCTCCCATCGCCTTCACCATGGTCTCCAGCGCCGCGCGCGCCTGCTCAGCGTTCTTCTGCCCCGCGTCAGGAACCGTTTGCGCCGCCACGGATGCCGTCATTACGATTGCCGCCGCCAGCCCCAGAAGCGCCGGCCAAATCCTGCGCATAAATTCCCTCCCGCGCCAGTCTCTGAATAGAATGACGTATTCGGCTTGCCGCCGGCGCTGTCTGCTTCGTAAAAATCTTTACGAACTCGGGCCTGCGATCTTTTATTGCTTCGCCTCAAAAACTCGAAATCGCCGTTCCAATTCCCATTGCGCCGCGGCCTTTTCGCTCCGCTGCAAAAATTTCTTGCACTCGGCCGCTGGTTTCTCGTCGCCCAACGTTTGCTCTTTGCACTCCTGCGCCTGTTCGTCGAATTCATCCGTTCGCGCCCACAAACTTGCGCCGGGCAAAAAGCTGTGCTCGATTCCCGTTCGCGCCATCTGCTTCAGGTCGGCGTAGCTCAGCCGGTACTCTTCGGCCGCGCGCACGTATTCGTGGGTCAAATCGATTCGGCTCACGCCTTCGTCGTCGGTCGAAAGCGCCACCGGCACCTTGGCCGTGCGATAAAGCAGAAAGGGATGATCGCCGCCTTTTACGCCTAGAATCCCTTCGTTCGAGCTGAGGTTGATTTCGACCATCACGTGCTTTTGCGCCATTTCTTTCAGCAGGCTGGCTGCGTCGTCTTCGTCCATCACGTCCACGCCGTGGCCGATCCGCGCGGCGTGGCCCAGTTCCACCGCTTGGCGAATGTGGAAGCGCAGCCCCTCGGGCGGCGTCAGGCCCAAAGCCAGCTCGCCGGCGTGCAGTGAGATAGAAACCTGCGGATAGACCGAATGCAGGTAGTTGAGCATTTTCATCTGCAGCGTGTAGTCGCGCATGGAGATGTAACCGTCTTCGGGCTGCACAAAATTAATGCCTACCCACAAATCGTCGTGAGCATCGAGGCTGGCCGCCACGGTTTCAAAACCCAGCAGCGTTTGCGCGAAAACCTGTTCGGGTGGGTTGCCGCGCAGAATTTGATAGAGGTACCGCGTCTGCACCTGGCAGGCCGGCGCGGCCTGGGCCGAGCCGCAGTCTTCGAGTTGCTTCCGGCCCTGCTCGGCAGCGCTGGCATCGGCGCGATCGGCGGCGACCTCGTCGCGCAATTTTTTATCTAACAGCTGTTGCCGTAGCTCGGCGAAGGCCGCGCGGTCAGCCTGCTCCAGCGCCGGACTCCAGCCGATTTCGCGAGCAATCTCGGCGGCGTGCGCGAAGGGCGGCGTCTGCATCAGTTCTAAATATTGCTGATTTTGTGTGGCGGCGCGGTTGGCCACTTCGTCCACCCATTCGGCCGTATGCGATTTGTTCAATCCGCCGTAGCGCGCAAAGGTAGAGAAGAACTGGTCGTGGCCGCTCCAACCGGTCGTGGGCACAAAGCTCCGCATAGAGAAGGCGTCAACGAGCCGGTCATAAAGCGCCTGATGGGCCGCGTCCATCGCGCCGGAAAGCTCTTTGGCTGGCGTGGTGAGCGGCTCCGTGCAGGGCGGCTTGGCGAAACTGAGCGCCGCGGTGTCCACGCAAAGTCCGTCTTCTCCGGCCTCGCGGATGAAGGTTTCCGCGTAGACCGCGCCCGACAGATGTACGTGCAGATCGGCGCCTTTGGGAAACTCCGCTAAAAAGATCCGCAGCGCCGTCGGCCCCTGGCGTTGAGCCGTTTCGTAGGCACGCGCGGCGCGGCTTTCGGCTTCGGCTCTGGCGGGGTGCGTCGCGGGCTTTTGGGCGTATGCGGCCGCAAAGGCCAGGGCAAGGCAAATGGAGGCGTAAAGCGGGCGTTTCATCATTGCCTCTCAGTGTAGCCGAGCTTCCGGGGGGAGGGGTGGCCGCTTTCGGCCGGGATTGGTATACTAAACAAGTTGTTTTTAAGCGCTCGGCAAGTGGATACACCCACCCTTCCGGTATGGCTCGCAAGCATAGCTGGAATTCGCGCGGAAACACAACGACAACTGAGGCCAGATAGCTCAGTGGTAG